>NZ_JBEOPQ010000039.1:0-52008 GCF_040310285.1 Pseudomonas sp. HY2-MNA-CIBAN-0224
AGCTTGCCTCGCGATCTTTTAAACGATCAAAAGATCGCGAGGCAAGCTCGCTCCTACGCGGGGATCAGCGGTTAGCCCAGCGCAGCCGCAGCCATTCAAGGTCTTCGGGGCGGGTGACTTTGATGTTGTCTGAACGGCCTTCGATCAGGCGTGGCGCCTGCCCCGCCCATTCCATTGCCGAGGACTCGTCGGTAATGGTCGCATCCGACACCAGGCTGTCAGCCAAGGCGCGATGCAGGGCGCCTAAACGAAACATCTGCGGCGTGTAGGCCTGCCAGATCAAGCTGCGGTCGACGGTTTCGACTGCCCGGCCATTTTTGTCCACGCGTTTGAGCGTGTCTCGCGCCGGAACCGCCAGCAAACCACCCACCGGGTCGTCGGCCAGTTCGTAGAGCAGCTTGTCGAGGTCTTCGCGTGACAAATTGGGCCGCGCAGCATCGTGCACTAGCACCCAGTCATCATCACTGGCGCCCTGCGCATGCAGGTACAACAAGGCGTTCAACACTGAATCGGCACGCTCGCGGCCACCGTCAACCCGGGCAATACGCGGGTCGGCAGCACATCGCAAAGAGGGCCAGAACGGATCATCAAACGCCAGACTGACCACCAAACCTTTAAGGCCAGGGTGATCAAGGAAACAGCCAAGGCTGTGTTCAAGAATACTGCGCCCGCCCAACTGCAAATATTGCTTGGGACGGTCTGCGGCCATACGGGCACCCACGCCCGCGGCAGGAATCACGGCCCAAAAGGCCGGTGATGCGATTCTCATTGGGCCAACTGGTAGAGGGTTTCGCCCTCTTTAACCATTCCCAATTCATGGCGGGCCCGTTCTTCAACGGTCTCCATGCCTTTTTTCAACTCGAGGACTTCCGCATCCAGCACGCGGTTACGCTCCAACAGCACTTCGTTTTCAGCATGCTGATCAGCAATTTGCTGCGTCAGATCTGTCACCTGCGCCAAACTCCCATTCCCCACCCACAGGCGATACTGCAGGCCAGCCAGAAGCAAGAGCAAAATGAGGAACAACCAATTGGGACTGCGCATCGAATATCAGGTATCCAGTGAAAAGACAGCCATGCCGACAAACGTAAACAACCAACAGTACAAAGCCTGGAAGAACCAGGCTTGTACTTGATAAGCATCAGGTTAGTGTCAAAACACCCACGATGGCGAGTTTTCTGACACAACCTGTTGTCTTTTTACCACCAACTGCTTAGCCGCGGAACTCGCCACGACCGTTGTACTTGGCTTTAGCACCCAATTGCTCTTCGATACGCAGCAATTGGTTGTACTTGGAAACGCGGTCCGAACGGCACAGGGAACCGGTTTTGATCTGGCCAGCCGAGGTGCCCACGGCCAGGTCGGCAATGGTGGAATCTTCGGTTTCACCGGAACGGTGCGAGATCACAGCGGTGTAACCAGCGGCCTTGGCCATCTGGATGGCTTCCAGAGTTTCGGTCAGGGTGCCGATCTGGTTGAACTTGATCAGGATCGAGTTGGCGATGTTTTTATCGATGCCCTCTTTCAGGATCTTGGTGTTGGTCACGAACAGGTCGTCACCTACCAGTTGAACTTTCTCACCGATTTTGTCGGTCAGGATTTTCCAGCCATCCCAGTCGGACTCGTCCAGACCGTCTTCGATGGAGATGATCGGGTAGCGCTGAGTCAGACCTTTCAGGTACTCGGCGAAGCCTTCGGAGCTGAACACCTGACCTTCGCCGGACAGGTTGTATTTGCCGTCTTCGTAGAATTCGCTGGCCGCGCAGTCCAGTGCCAGGGTCACGTCAGTGCCCAGGGTGTAACCGGCGTTGGCGATCGCTTCGGAGATCACTTTCAGTGCATCTTCGTTGGACGCCAGGTTAGGTGCGAAACCACCTTCGTCGCCCACTGCGGTGTTCAGGCCACGGGCCTTGAGCACAGCTTTGAGGTGATGGAAGATTTCGGTGCCCATGCGCAGTGCGTCGGAGAAGGTCTTGGCGCCAACTGGCTGAACCATGAACTCCTGGATATCGACGTTGTTATCAGCGTGTTCGCCACCGTTGATGATGTTCATCATCGGGACCGGCATCGAGTAAACACCCGGCGTGCCGTTCAGGTTGGCGATGTGCGCGTACAGCGGCAGGTCCTGGTCCTGAGCTGCAGCCTTGGCTGCTGCCAGAGACACCGCCAGGATTGCGTTAGCGCCCAGCGAGCCTCTGTTTTCAGTGCCGTCCAGCGCGATCATCGCGTGGTCCAGCGCTTTTTGATCAACTGGGTCTTTACCCAGCAGCAAGTCGCGAATCGGGCCGTTGATGTTGGCAACCGCTTTCAGCACGCCTTTGCCCAGGTAACGGCTCTTGTCGCCATCACGCAGCTCCAACGCTTCGCGCGAGCCAGTGGAAGCACCGGAAGGCGCGCAAGCACTGCCGATGATGCCGTTGTCGAGAAGCACGTCGGCTTCCACAGTGGGATTGCCACGGGAGTCGAGAACTTCACGACCTTTGATGTCGACGATTTTTGCCATTGTTGTAAGCACTCCAAAGTTGACGAAAACGACGCAGCTGAGGGAAATCTGGTTATCGCCGGCAAGGATCGAAAAACGGGCAGCCTTGCGGACGATAAAGCTCGGGCCACAAGGGCCCGAGAAATCGTGCGGTACTTTACCGGAGAAAAGCGGATCAGGCCGTTTCTATTGTCGGAAAACTTTTAACCAACTCATCCAGCGACTTCAGTTGAGCCAGGAAAGGCTCAAGCTTGTCCAGACGCAAGGCGCAAGGGCCATCGCATTTGGCATTGTCAGGATCCGGGTGCGCCTCAAGGAACAAACCGGCCAGGCCCTGGCTGATGCCAGCCTTGGCGAGGTCAGTGACCTGGGCACGACGACCACCGGCAGAGTCGGAGCGACCACCGGGCATTTGCAGCGCGTGGGTCACGTCGAAAAAGACCGGGTATTCAAATTGCTTCATGATGCCGAAGCCCAGCATGTCGACTACAAGGTTGTTGTAGCCAAAGCTTGAGCCACGCTCACAGAGGATCAACTGATCGTTGCCCGCTTCTTCGCACTTGCTCAGGATGTGCTTCATTTCCTGAGGCGCAAGGAATTGGGCTTTTTTGATGTTGATCACGGCACCGGTCTTGGCCATGGCCACAACCAGATCAGTCTGGCGCGACAGGAAAGCCGGCAACTGGATGATGTCGCAGACCTCGGCGACCACGGCTGCTTGCGCAGGCTCGTGGACGTCGGTGATCACCGGCACACCAAACGCTTGCTTGATGTCCTGAAAAATCCGCATGCCCTCTTCCAGGCCGGGGCCACGGTAAGAGTTGATCGATGAACGGTTAGCCTTGTCGAAACTGGCCTTGAATACGTAAGGGATACCGAGCTTTTCGGTAACACGTACGTATTCTTCGCACACCTGCATGGCCATATCACGGCTTTCCAGCACGTTCATGCCACCGAACAAGACCATTGGCTTGTCGTTGGCAATGTCGATATTGCCTACGCGGATAATTTTTTGCGCCATGCTGATTAAGCCTTCTTCTCGTGTTGCGCCAATGCTGCTTTAACGAAACCGCTGAACAGAGGGTGACCATCACGAGGAGTCGAGGTGAACTCCGGGTGGAACTGGCACGCCACGAACCAAGGATGATCCGGTGCTTCAACCACTTCTACCAGCGCGCCGTCACCGGAACGACCGGTCACTTTCAGGCCCGCTTCGATCAGTTGTGGCAGCAGATTGTTGTTCACTTCATAGCGATGACGATGACGTTCAACAATCACGTCCTTGGCATAGCAATCATGAACCTTGGAGCCGGCTGCCAGTTGGCAATCCTGCGCGCCCAGACGCATGGTGCCGCCCAGATCAGAGGTTTCGGTACGGGTTTCGACTGCACCGGTGGCGTCTTCCCACTCAGTGATCAAGCCCACAACCGGGTGGCCGCTGCTGCG
The DNA here is from genome assembly GCF_040310285.1 of Pseudomonas sp. HY2-MNA-CIBAN-0224. Taxonomy (NCBI): domain Bacteria; kingdom Pseudomonadati; phylum Pseudomonadota; class Gammaproteobacteria; order Pseudomonadales; family Pseudomonadaceae; genus Pseudomonas; species Pseudomonas sp. HY2-MNA-CIBAN-0224. The sequence continues at coordinate 3,929 of NZ_JBEOPQ010000039.1, forward strand.
ATCGAACTCGGTGGAGTTGGCGTCTTTCCAGCCCAGCACGTTACGTGCGAACTCGATAACGGCCACTTGCATGCCCAGGCAGATACCCAGGTAAGGCACCTTGTTCTCGCGAGCATATTGAACCGCGGTGATCTTGCCTTCTACGCCGCGCAGACCGAAGCCGCCCGGAACCAGAATGGCGTCAGCGCCTTCGAGCAGTTCAGTGCCTTTGTTTTCGATGTCTTCGGAGTCGATGTAACGCAGGTTGACCTTGGTACGGTTGGAAATACCGGCGTGGCTCATCGCTTCGATCAGCGACTTGTACGCGTCCAGCAGTTCCATGTACTTGCCAACCATGGCGATAGTGACTTCACGCTCAGGGTTGAGCTTGGCGTCGACCACTTTGTCCCACTCGGACAGGTCGGCGCTGTTGCACTGCAAGCCAAAACGCTCAACGACGAAATCATCCAGGCCCTGAGCGTGCAACATGCCCGGGATCTTGTAGATGGTGTCGGCGTCTTCCAGAGAAATGACCGCACGCTCTTCAACGTTGGTGAACAGCGCGATCTTGCGACGCGAAGACACATCAACGTGGTGATCGGAACGGCAGATCAGAACGTCTGGCTGCAGGCCGATGGAGCGCAATTCTTTAACCGAGTGTTGCGTTGGTTTGGTTTTCGTTTCGCCAGCAGTGGCGATGTACGGAACCAGAGTCAGGTGCATCAGCATGGCGCGCTTGGCGCCCACTTCGATGCGCAGCTGACGGATAGCCTCGAGGAACGGTTGGGACTCAATGTCACCCACAGTGCCGCCAATCTCGACCATCGCTACGTCGGCATCGCCGGCGCCCTTGATGATCCGACGCTTGATTTCGTCAGTGATGTGCGGAATCACCTGGATGGTCGCCCCCAGGTAATCACCACGGCGCTCCTTGCGCAGGACGTGTTCGTAAACGCGGCCCGTGGTGAAGTTGTTGTTCTGGGTCATGGTCGTGCGGATGAACCGCTCGTAGTGGCCCAAGTCCAGGTCGGTCTCGGCGCCGTCATGAGTGACGAACACTTCACCGTGCTGGAACGGGCTCATGGTGCCCGGATCAACGTTGATGTAGGGGTCCAGCTTCAGCATGGTGACCTTAAGTCCCCGCGCCTCCAGGATGGCTGCCAATGAAGCCGAGGCAATGCCTTTCCCCAATGAAGAAACAACACCGCCCGTGACGAAGATGTAGCGCGTCATGAAAAACCCTAGAAGTCTGCGTTAAAGCGGTCAGAGCCGCCGGGGAGAGCGAAGGAAGGCCGAAGCCCCCAATCACCAGCATTAGTCACAGTGCACCTTTCGAAAAACTGCTGCGTTGAAACAGACCGATGGAGACCAACGGTTCGATACAAGCCACACATTTTTTTAAAATCGCCCAGCAAAGACTGCTTGGTAATCGGCAACATCTGCAATTCCGGTGAATTTACAGAAGTTGTATCAAGAAGGGAGCGTAGTCTACCGGAAAGCCCCTTTCAGCTCAAACCTTGATCGCTGGAAGTTGGCAACCACTGCAATTGCCAACGCCCACAGGGGTCGCAAGCCAATCCCTGAAGGTTTGCCACCGCCAATAACTGCTCATTGCGGTACAACAGCGGCAATCTGCCACGCACAAAGCCGGGTACACCGTGTTCGTTGAGCAAACGCTTGAGATCCCGATGCCCGCGCTGCGCCAGTTGCATCACCTCACCACCTTGACGATAGCTCACGTGCAAAGGACCTGCGGGAATCTCACCGTGCAAACGTAACTGACCATTACCCGGCAGGCTCAATGGCAAATCCGCCTGCTCCCACGCCAATGGCGCAACAGGCTGACGCAACCAGTCGCCGCTCAACCACCAGAGGTGGCCGCCAGCTCGGTGCAACTGACCATCGGCCAATGTCCATATCGGATGCGCATCTTCGCGGGCATCGCGCAGGGTTTCCCACCCGGCCCAATGATCGGTGTCCGGCAGTTGAGTGAAACCGGCCAGCCAATGGCGCAACGCGTTGCGTTGACGGGCCGCTGAAAGCGCGGCAATCGGTGCCAGCGCCAGGGACGGCAGGCCAAGCCAGGAGAACTCACTATGCGGGGTTGCAGCGGCGAGATCCTGTTGCGCCAACTCGTCGAGCAAGCCTTGCGCCTCGGCACAATGGGCAGCCGTGCGCGCCAGGCTCGCCGCGGCTTGCGGCCAGCGTTTGGTCAGGGCTGGAAAAACTTCATGACGTAGATAGTTACGTGAGAAGTCGGTCTGGGTGTTCGAAGGGTCTTCGACCCAGCTCAAGCCGTGTGCGCGCGCGTAGGCTTCCAACTCGGCGCGAGAGACATCCAGCAAGGGACGGCACAAATGGCCCCGCCCCAGCGCCCGCTCACGGGGCATGGCGGCCACCCCGCTCACCCCTGACCCCCGCAGCAGGCGAAACAACACGGTTTCTGCCTGATCATCACGGTGCTGCCCCGTCAGCAAGACTTCGCCCGCCTGGGTGACGGTTTCAAAAGCCTGATAGCGCGCTTCTCGTGCAGCACGCTCAAGGCTAGCGCCTGGGCGGACCTGCACCTGGAACACCTGTAACGGCACAGCCAGCGAATCACACAGCGCCTGACAATGCGCCGGCCAGGAATCAGCAGCAGACTGCAAGCCATGATGCACATGGACGGCGGACAGAGCAGGAAGCGAATGGGTTTGACGCAGATGGGCGAGCAGGTGCAGCAGAACGGTTGAATCAAGGCCGCCAGAGAGTGCGACGTGCCAGGTATTGGCGTTGCGCCAGGGGGTCAGGGCTTGAAGCAGTTGCGTTGAGAGGTTGGGCATATCGAGCACCGTCCAGATCAAAAGCCCCTCACCCTAGCCCTCTCCCGGAGGGAGAGGGAACTGACCGGGTGCGAACTCTAGAACACCGCTAATCAGCGCCTCCCCCGGAGGGAGGGGAACTGACCGGATGCGAACTCTAGAACACCGCTAATCAGCGCCTCCCCCAGAGGGAGGGGAACTGACTGGATGCGAACTCTAGAACACCGCTAATCAGCTCCCTCCCCCCGGGAGAGGGTTGGGGTGAGGGCAAGCTTTAATCAGAGACCGTAGCTCATCAGGCGGTCATAACGACGCTTGAGCAAGGTTTCGGTGTCCAGCTTTTTCAGCATGTCCAATTGCGACAGCAGCTCACCACGGATGGTCGCAGAGGCTGCGGCCGGATCACGGTGGGCACCGCCCAATGGCTCGGTGATGATCTTGTCAACAATACCCAGGCCTTTCAGGCGCTCAGCGGTAATACCCATGGCTTCTGCTGCGTCCGGCGCTTTTTCGGCGGTTTTCCACAGAATCGAGGCGCAACCTTCCGGCGAGATCACCGCGTACGTCGAGTACTGCAGCATGTTCAACTGGTCGCAAACACCAATCGCCAATGCACCGCCCGAACCGCCTTCACCGATAACGGTGGAGATAATCGGGGTTTTCAGGCGAGCCATCACCCGCAGGTTCCAGGCAATCGCTTCGCTCTGGTTGCGCTCTTCAGCGTCGATACCAGGATAAGCACCCGGTGTGTCGATGAAGGTCAGGATCGGCATTTTGAAACGCTCAGCCATTTCCATCAGACGGCACGCCTTGCGGTAGCCTTCCGGACGCGGCATACCGAAGTTACGGCGAACTTTCTCGCGCACTTCGCGGCCTTTCTGGTGACCGATCACCATCACGGGCTGGTCATCCAGACGCGCAATACCGCCCACGATGGCGGCGTCATCCGAGAAGTGACGGTCGCCATGCAGCTCGTCGAACTCGGTGAAGATGTGATCGATGTAGTCCAGGGTGTAAGGACGACGCGGGTGACGGGCCAGACGAGCAATTTGCCAGCTGGTCAGCTTGCCGAAAATATCTTCAGTCAGCGTTTTGCTTTTGTCTTGCAGGCGAGAGATTTCATCGCTGATGTTCAGCGAGTTGTCATTACCGACCAAGCGCAACTCTTCGATTTTGGCTTGCAGGTCAGCAATCGGCTGTTCGAAATCAAGAAAATTCGGGTTCATAAGCATCCGTCTTGGGTCGGCGGCAAAGCATGCCAGCGGGTTTGAAGCCCAGCATTTGCTGGTGAATCCAACCCGACTGGGGCAGCCGGTTGATCTGTATCGCGCCTACCTTAAGGGAGAGGCGCTCTCAGGTCGAGATTAAAAATTCAGGTCGAGGTCAGGGCGCGTGTATCGCCCCTGACCGTCAACGGTATTGGAGGAAGACGTTGTCTCGGCCAAACTGGTCACGCAACGCTTGAATCAAGCTGTCTGCCGGATCAATTCGCCAGCTTTCGCCAAACTGCAGCAAAGCCTTGGCGTCTGCGCCGGTGTAGTCCAGGGTGATCGGGCACGCCCCACGGTGTTTTTTGAACAATTCGCCCAAAAAGCGCAATTGATCGCCTTTGAGCGCCGCTTGCGTCACTTTCAGACGCAGGCTTTCAGCCAGGCTGGTGCGCGCTTCTTCCATGCTCATCACGCGCTTGACCCGCAAACGCAGGCCGCCGGAGAAGTCATCATTGCTGACCTCGCCTTCGACCACCACCATTGCGTCAGTCTGCAACAGCGATTGCGCCGAATGAAAGGCCTCGGCAAACAACGAGGCTTCGATGCGCCCTGAACGGTCGTCCAGGGTGATAAAGCCCATCTTGTCGCCCTTTTTGTTCTTCATCACGCGCAAGGCAATGATCATCCCCGCGACGGTCTGAGTGTCCCGCGCCGGTTTCAGATCAATAATGCGCTGACGGGCAAAGCGGCGAATCTCACCTTCATATTCATCAATCGGGTGGCCGGTCAGGTACAGCCCAAGGGTGTCTTTCTCACCTTTGAGGCGCTCCTTGAGGGTCAGTTCCTTAGCCTTGCGGTGGTTGGCATACACATCAGCGTCTTCTTCGACAAACAAGCCGCCAAACAAGTCGGCATGCCCGCTGTCGTGGGTGCGCGCAGTTTGTTCGGCCGATTTGATTGCTTCTTCCATCGCCGTCAGCAACACCGCGCGGTTCAGGTCGATATGCGCCTGATAAGCCTTCGGCTCGTCATAGAAGTACGGCCCAAGACGGTCCAGCGCACCACTGCGGATCAAACCGTCGAGGGTACGCTTGTTGATCCGCTTGAGGTCAACACGGGCACAGAAATCGAACAGATCAGTAAACGGTCCGTCTTTGCGTGCTTCGGTGATGGCCTCAACCGGCCCCTCACCCACCCCTTTGATCGCGCCAAGGCCGTAAATAATGCGGCCTTCGTCGTTCACCGTGAACTTGAACTCCGAGGCATTCACATCGGGCGCGTCCAGACGCAGCTTCATGCTGCGAATTTCTTCGATCAGGGTCACAACCTTGTCAGTGTTGTGCATATCCGCCGACAGTACCGCGGCCATGAACGGTGCCGGGTAGTGGGTTTTCAGCCAGGCCGTCTGGTACGACACCAGACCGTAAGCTGCGGAGTGAGACTTGTTGAAACCATAACCGGCAAATTTCTCTACCAGGTCGAAAATGTTACCGGCAAGGTCGGCATCAATATTGTTGTTGCCACAGCCTTCGATGAAACCGCCGCGCTGCTTGGCCATTTCTTCGGGTTTTTTCTTACCCATGGCTCGACGCAACATGTCAGCGCCGCCAAGGGTGTAACCGGCCATGACCTGAGCAATCTGCATCACCTGTTCCTGATACAAGATGATGCCGTAGGTCGGCGCCAATACCGGCTTGAGGCCTTCGTACTGGTAGTCGGAGTGCGGGTACGCCAGTTCGGCGCGACCGTGCTTACGGTTGATAAAGTCATCAACCATGCCTGATTGCAGCGGGCCCGGACGGAACAGGGCCACCAGTGCGATCAAGTCTTCAAGGCAGTCGGGCTTAAGCTTTTTGATCAGCTCTTTCATGCCGCGCGACTCAAGCTGGAACACCGCAGTGGTCTCGGCTTTTTGCAGCAATTGGTACGTGGGCTTGTCGTCCAGCGGGATAAAGGCGATGTCCAGCGGCGCTTCATTGACCTTGGCGCGGTCACGGTTGATGGTTTTCAGCGCCCAGTCGATGACTGTCAGGGTCCGCAGACCGAGGAAATCGAACTTCACCAGACCTGCCGACTCAACGTCATCCTTGTCGAACTGGGTGACCAGACCGCCACCCTCTTCATCGCAGTAAATCGGCGAGAAGTCCGTGAGTTTGGTCGGGGCGATAACCACACCACCGGCGTGCTTGCCCACGTTACGCACAACGCCTTCAAGCTTGCGCGCCATTTCCCAGATTTCGGCAGCCTCTTCATCGACCTTGATGAAGTCGCGCAGGATCTCTTCCTGCTCAAAGGCCTTTTCGAGGGTCATGCCCACTTCGAACGGGATCATCTTCGACAGGCGGTCAGCCAGGCCGTAGGACTTGCCCTGAACTCGCGCCACGTCGCGAATTACCGCCTTCGCAGCCATCGAACCAAAGGTGATGATCTGGCTTACGGCGTTACGCCCGTATTTTTCAGCCACGTATTCAATAACCCGGTCGCGACCATCCATGCAGAAGTCGACGTCGAAGTCGGGCATCGATACCCGTTCCGGGTTAAGGAATCGTTCGAACAGCAGGTCGTATTCCAGCGGATCAAGGTCGGTGATCTTCTGCACATACGCCACCAGCGACCCTGCACCCGACCCCCGGCCAGGCCCCACCGGCACGCCGTTGCTTTTGGCCCACTGGATAAAGTCCATTACGATCAGGAAGTAACCGGGGAACCCCATCTGGATGATGATATCCAGCTCGAAATTCAGCCGGTCGACGTACACCTGACGCTTGGCGTCGTAGTCTTCGGTGGTGTCTTTGGGCAGCAGAACGGTCAAGCGCTCTTCAAGGCCTTCAAAGGACACTTTGCGGAAATATTCATCGATGGTCATGCCATCGGGAATCGGGAAGTTAGGCAGGAAGTGAGTGCCCAGTTTCACGTCAATATTGCAGCGCTTGGCAATTTCGACCGTGTTGGCCAGCGCCTCCGGCAGGTCACTGAACAGCTCGGCCATTTCTTCGGCGCTTTTCAGGTACTGCTGGTCGCTGTAGTTCTTGGAGCGGCGCGGATCATCCAGCGCCCGGCCCTCACCAATGCATACGCGGGTTTCGTGGGCCTCGAAATCTTGCTGCTTGATGAAGCGCACATCGTTGGTGGCCACCAATGGCGCACCGATCTCATCGGCCAGCGCAACGGCGGCGTGCAGGTGATCTTCATCATTGGGACGGCTGGTGCGCTGAACTTCGAGATAAAAGCGCTCGGGGAACACCGCCATCCACTCAAGCGCCAGGGTGCGCGCCTCTTCGGCATTACCGCTGAGCAACGCCAGGCCGATCTCGCCCTCTTTGGCAGCCGACAGCATGATCAAACCGTCGGCCGCTTCAGCGACCCACTCACGCTCAATGATCACCTGACCATTGCGCTGACCGTCGATAAAGCCCCGCGAGATCAGCTCGGTCAGGTTGCGGTAACCCACGGCATTCATCGCCAACAGGCTGATACGGCTCAGCGGGTTATCCGGGTCTTTGTTCGACAGCCACAGGTCGGCACCACAAATCGGCTTGATACCGCCGCCCATGGCGGTTTTATAGAATTTGACGAGAGAACACATGTTGTTCTGATCGGTCACCGCTACGGCGGGCATGTTCATGCCGGCCAGGGTTTTGATCAGCGGTTTGATCCGCACCAGGCCATCGACCAGGGAGTATTCAGTGTGCAGGCGCAGGTGAACGAATGAAGCCGGCATGGTGATCCTGTCTATCAGCTTTGGAAAACAACAAGGCCCGGATTGTACCGGGCCTTGGCAAAAACATCAGCCTCGCGACTAAACCTTGGCAAGGCCTTCACGCGCTTCGTACGCACGGCGAACCGGGCCGAACGAGCGTCTATGAATAGGCGTCGGGCCCAAACGCTCAAGGGCTTCCAGATGGACGGAAGTCGGATAACCCTTGTGCCCACCGATACCATAACCGGGGTACTGCAGCTCAAAGGCCGCCATCTCGCGGTCACGACTGACCTTGGCCAAAATCGAAGCGGCAGCAATGGCCGGGACCTTGCTATCGCCCTTGACCACCGCTTCAGCCGGCATGGCCAGCTTGGGGCAGCGGTTGCCGTCAATCATCGCCAGCTTAGGGGTGATGCTCAGCCCCTCTACCGCCCGCTGCATGGCCAGCATGGTGGCGTGCAAAATGTTCAGTTCGTCGATTTCTTCGACTTCAGCCCGCGCAATGCACCAGCTCAGGGCTTTTTCGCGAATCTCATCGAAAAGCTTTTCACGACGCGCTTCGGTCAGTTTTTTCGAGTCGTTTAGGCCCGCGATCGGGCGCATCGGGTCAAGAATGACCGCTGCCGTGACCACGGCACCGCACAACGGGCCACGACCGACTTCATCAACACCGGCAACCAGGTCTTCAACCTGATTGACCAGATTGAAGTCCAATCCGATTTGCATAGTCACTGTACTCATTAAGATTTTGCGATCAGGCCCAGCACCGCGTCTGCGGCCTGATTGGAAGCGTCGAGACGCAATGTGCGATGGATCTCGTCAAAGCCGCGTGTTTGTTCCTCACCACCGTCCAGTAAAGGCAAGACGGTGTCAGCCAGCGCGTCTGGCGTTGCAGCATCCTGCAACAGCTCAGGCACCAACATACGCTGAGCCAGCAGGTTGGGCAGCGACACGTACGGGCTTTTGACCAGACGTTTGAGGATCCAGAACGTCAGCGACGACAAGCGATACGCAACCACCATCGGCCGTTTGTACAGCAGCGCCTCAAGGGTCGCGGTACCGGAGGCGATCAACACCGCATCACAGGCGGCCAGCGCCAGGTGTGACCGGCCATCGAGCAAGGTCAAAGGCAAGTCACGGCCCACCAGCGATTGCTCAATCTGAATGCGACGCGCGTTATTGGCGCACGGCAATACAAAACGTACCTCAGGACGCGCCTGATAGACCTTCTGCGCAGCATCTAGAAACAAACCGCCCAGCTTGCCGACTTCTCCGCCACGACTGCCGGGCATCAAGGCGATCAGCGGGCCATCGGGCAGGCCCAGCTCAGCACGCGCAGCAGCACGGTCAGCTTCAAGCGGGATGGCATCGGCCAACGGGTGGCCGACAAAACGCACCGGCACGCCCTTCTCTTCGTAGAATTTGGCTTCAAACGGGAACAGCGTGAGCATCAAGTCGCAGCCTTCGCGAATTTTCAGCACTCGCTTCTGACGCCACGCCCACACCGACGGGCTGACGTAGTGCACGGTCTTGATCCCGGCACGGCGCAATTGCAGCTCGATGTTAAGGGTGAAGTCAGGGGCGTCGATACCGATAAACACGTCAGGCTTTTCAGCAATCAGCGTTTTAACTAGCTCTTTGCGGCGCTTGAGCAGCTCACGCAGGCGGCCAAGCACTTCTACCAGGCCCATGACCGACAAGCGCTCCATCGGGAAGTAAGAGCTCATGCCCTCTGCTTCCATCAATGGACCGCCGACGCCGATGAACTCGATATCCCCATGACGGGCCTTGAGCGCACGCATCAGACCGGAGCCGAGAATGTCACCGGAGGCTTCGCCAGCCACCAGAGCAATACGCAATCTGGCCATGATTAGCGCGTAATGCCGCGAGTAGACGAACGGATCGACTCGACGAACATCGCCACTTCAGGGAACTGCACAGCCGGTTCGGCCAGTTCAGCCAGCGCCTGGTCGACGGTAAGGCCCTGTCGGTAGACCACTTTGTAAGCTCGGCGCAGGGCGTGAATGGCTTCATCGCTGAAACCACGGCGGCGCATGCCTTCAAAGTTCATGCTGCGCGCTTCGGCCGGGCTACCGAACACGGTGACAAACGCCGGAACGTCTTTACCGATGGCAGTGCCCATGCCCGAAAAACTGTGAGCACCGATATGGCAGAACTGGTGAACCAGCGTGAAGCCGGACAGGATCGCCCAGTCACCCATGTGCACATGGCCCGCCAGGGCGGCGTTGTTAACCAGAATGCAGTGGTTGCCAATCACGCTGTCATGCCCGATGTGGGCATAGGCCATGATCAGGTTGTGATCACCCAGCGTTGTTTCAGCACGGTCCTGCACGGTGCCGCGGTGAATGGTGACGCCTTCACGAATAACGTTGTGGTCACCAATCACCAGGCGCGTTTCTTCGCCTTTGTACTTCAGATCAGGTGTGTCCTCGCCTACCGAAGAAAACTGGTAGATGCGATTGTGTTTACCGATCCTGGTTGGGCCTTTAAGAATTACATGCGGCCCAATCACAGTCCCCTCGCCGATTTCCACACCTGCGCCGATGATCGACCAAGGGCCGACCTCGACGTCGTCGGCCAAAATGGCCGTCGGATCGATGATTGCGCGAGGGTCAATCAAACTCATAGTTTGCGTTCCGCACAGATGATCTCAGCCGAGCACACTGGCTTGCCGTCAACCGTGGCCTGGCATTCAAATTTCCAGATGGAGCGCTTGCAGCTCAGGAACTTGGCTTCAAGGATCAGTTGATCCCCTGGCAGTACAGGCTGGCGAAAGCGCAGCTTGTCGGAGCCGACGAAATAATAGAGCGTGCCGTCGGAAGGCTTCAGATCCATCATCTTGAAACCCAGGATGCCAGCGGCCTGAGCCATGGCTTCAATGATCAGGACGCCCGGCATGATCGGGTGCGCCGGGAAGTGACCATTGAAGAAAGGTTCATTGATGCTGACATTCTTGTAGGCACGAATGCGCTTGTTCTCGACATCCAGATCCACCACTCGGTCCACCAGCAGGAACGGGTAACGGTGGGGCAGATATTCGCGAATCTCGTTGATGTCCATCATTTCGTGGGGAAGCCTGTAATAAAGATTGGGCGCGCGCGACTAAGGCGCGCTCCTCTAGCAAATCAAGGAAGCAAACCAGTGGCTATGCACTCTTGATATGGAAAATGTACTAGCCCTCTGAAGAAGCTTTACCGTCCGGGGTCACTTCCCCGACGCGCTTTTCCAGATGTTTTAGCCGTCTTGCAATGTCATCCAGCTGACGTATGCGTGCCGCACTTTTGCGCCACTCCGCAGCCGGCTGCATGGCAGTACCGGAAGAATAGGCTCCTGGCTCGGTGATCGAATGCGTCACCATCGTCATGCCAGTCAAGAACACGTTGTCACAAATTTCAATGTGACCGACCAAACCAACTCCGCCTGCGAGCATGCAGTGCTTACCGATTTTAGTACTACCGGAAATGCCTACACACGCGGCCATCGCCGTATGGTCACCCACCTGAACGTTGTGCGCGATCTGGATCTGGTTATCCAGCTTGACGCCATTGCCGATCAACGTATCGGCCAAAGCACCCCGATCAATGGCCGTGTTGACGCCAATTTCGACATCATCACCGAGGGTCACACCGCCAATTTGAGCGATTTTCTGCCAAATGCCTTTTTCGTTGGCGAAACCAAAACCTTCGCCACCCAACACGGCACCCGACTGAATCACCACACGCTTGCCGATATGCACATCGTGGTACAGGGTCACACGAGGGGCCAGCCAACCGTCTTCACCAATAGTGCAACGCGCACCGATAAAGCAATGCGCACCAATGGTGACGCCGGCAGCGATTCGCGCACCACTCTCAATGACCGCAAACGCACCGATGCTCGCCATTGGATCAACCACCGCATCGTCCGCAATCACGGCCGAAGGGTGAACCCCGGCAGTGGCTTTGGGCTTGGGGTCGAACAAATGGGAAATTCGGGCATACGCCAGGTAAGGATCGGGCACAACCAGCGCATCCCCCGCGTACTCCTCGGCATCCGCCGCCTTGAGCAGTACCGCTCCAGCGTGGCAGTCAACGAGGTATTTACGGTATTGGGGATTAGCCAGAAAGCTCAACTGAGCTGGGCCGGCCTCTTGCAAAGTGGCCAGCCCAGTAATTTCTTTCTCCGCGGAGCCACGCAAGGTGGCCCCGAGGAACTCGGCCAATCGGCCGAGTTTTATAGTCGCGGTCATAATTACTTCAGCTGATTCATGCGCTCAATCACTTGGCGAGTGATGTCGTACTGAGGTTTTACATCAATCACAGCACCACGCTCGAACACCAGGTCAAAGGCGCCTTTCTTGATGACTTCTTCAACAGCGCTGTCCAGTTTTGGCTTCAGCTGTTTCAGCATTTCACGGTCAGCAACGGCCTTGGCTTCGTTCAGCTCCTTGGACTGGAACTGGAAATCACGGGCCTTTTGCTTGAACTCAAGCTCCAGACGCTCACGCTCGCCTTGCTGCATTTTGTCGCCGCCGCTAACCAGACGGTCCTGGATGCCCTTGGCGCTGCTTTCCAGGTTTTTCAGTTTGGTCAGTTGTGGGCCAAATTTTTTCTCGGCATCCACGGCATAACGCTTGGCTGCGTCGGATTCAAGCAGTGCCATTTGATAGTTCAGCACAGCAATTTTCATGTCGGCAAAAGCCGGGCCCGCTGCCAAGAGCGAAGCCAGGAGAACCAATTGAGTCAACTTACGCACGATGCACTCCTAAAAAATCCGTTGTCTGTATCTATAGTCAGGCTTTTAGAAAGTCTGGCCGAGGGAGAATTGGAACACTTGAGTGTCTGCGTCATCCGGTTTCTTGATCGGCATGGCCAAGCTGAAGCTCAGCGGGCCAAGCGCAGTTACCCATGTCACACCTACACCCACAGAACTGGCCATATTGCTAAAGCTGATATCGCAATTCTTGGTTTCGCCCTTGCAGTTGGTGTCGAACACGTTACCCACATCCCAGAAGACGGAAGTGCGCAGGGAACGTTGATCCTTCACAAACGGCATCGGGAACAGAACTTCTACACCACCCTGGATCAGCACGTTACCACCGAATGGCAGCGGGTCTTGATCCGGGTCGGCAATCGTACCCGGGTTCTTACCGGTACTCGGCGTACTGCGTGGGCCCAGTGCGCTGTCTTTAAAGCCACGTACCGAGTTGAAACCACCCGCGTAGTAGTTCTCGTAGAACGGCAGACCTTCAGTCGAACCGTAACCATCACCATAGCCCAACTCTGTGTGCAGGCGAGCAGTGAAGGTATCGCTCAACGGCTGGAACAACTGTGCACGATAGTCCAGTTTGTAGAACTGCAGGTCGCTGCCAGGAATAGTGGTTTCCAGCACCAGGCTCTGCGATGTACCACGGGTTGGCAACACGCCTTTGTTCAGGGTCGACTCGGACCAGCCGACTGACGCCTTGAAGTTGAGGTACTTGTCACCTTCACGGTTTACGAAGTCAAAGATCTCGTCAACGGTGTAACGACCGGTGCTGATTTCATCCTGCTGAACGGTCAGACCGTAGGTCAGACGGGAGGTATCGCTGATCGGGTAGCCCATGGTAACGCCAGCACCCAGGCTGTCGACCGAGTAGTTGGCAACGTCAACGTCCAGCTCTTTGTAGTCAGTGGTGCGGTAGAAAACGTTGTAGCCCAGGCTCACACCGTCCGGCGTCCAGTACGGGTCAACGTAGCTGAAGTTGTAACGGCTCTGGTATTCGCTGCGGGTCAGGCCGATGCTGACCTTGTTACCCGTACCCAGGAAGTTGTTCTGGGTAATCGAGCCACCCAGGATCAAACCGGCGCTCTGAGCAAAACCGACGCTGGCGGTGATCGAACCCGACGCTTGTTCTTCAACAGCGTAGTTCACGTCAACCATGTCGTCAGTGCCTGGCACTGCCGGAGTTTCAACGTTCACTTCCTTGAAGAAGCCCAGACGCTCAAGGCGAACCTTGGACTGGTCGATCAGGTAAGTAGAAGCCCAACCGCCTTCCATCTGGCGCATTTCACGACGCAGCACTTCGTCTTCCGACTTGGTGTTGCCGCGGTAGTTGATACGGTTCACGTAAGCACGCTTGCCCGGATCGACCACAAAGGTGATGGCGACGGTGTGGTTTTCAGGGTCTGGCTGAGGCACGCCGTTCACGTTGGCGAAGGTGTAGCCTTCGTTACCCAGACGACGGGTGATCAGCTCGGAAGTGGTGGTCATCAGCTTGCGCGAGAACACCTGGCCTGGCTGAACCAGCAGCAGCGACTTGATCTGATCTTCCGGGACCTTGAGGTCACCGCTCAGTTTGACCGAGCCGACATTGTATTTTTCGCCTTCGTTCACGTTGACCGTGATGTAGACGTTCTTTTTGTCAGGAGTGATCGATACCTGGGTCGAGGCGATATCCATGTTGATATAGCCGCGATCGAGGTAGTAGGAACGCAGACGCTCCAGGTCACCCGACAGTTTTTCACGCGCATACTTGTCGTCGTTCTTGAAGAACGACAACCAGTTGGTGGTTTTCAGTTCGAACAGATCAACCAGGTCAGATTCCGGGAAGACCGTGTTACCCACCACGTTGATGTGCTGGATAGAGGCAACGGTGCCTTCGTTGATGTTGACCTTCAAGGCAACGCGGTTGCGCGGCTCAGGCACCACTTCGGTGTCTACCGTCGCCGAGTAGCGGCCTTGGGCAACATACTGACGTTGCAGCTCGTTACGAACACCCTCAAGGGTCGCACGCTGGAAGATTTCGCCTTCAGCCAGGCCCGATTGTTTCAGGCCTTTCATCAGGTCATCAGTGGAGATCGCCTTGTTACCGTCAATGGTGATGCTGGAGACGGAAGGACGTTCGACAACCGTAATGACGAGCACATTGCCATCACGACCCAGTTGGATATCCTGAAAGAACCCGGTTTTGAACAACGCACGAGTGGATTCCACCAAACGGCGGTCATCCGCTACCTCACCCACGTTCAGCGGTAACGCGCCAAACACGCTGCCGGCGGAAACCCGCTGGAGCCCGTTGACACGGATATCAGAGATAGTGAAGGACTCGGCGTGAACTTCGGCGATCATCAGTACGGCGAGAACCGCAGTTAGCAGCAGACGTTTCATGAAGTCCTTTCTTATTCCAACTGGCAATAAACAAACTGCCGCAAAATGCGGCAGATTCGCAATTCAGCGAAGTGTTTACAGTCGTCCCAAGTCGTTGACCAGAGCAAGTAACATCACTCCGACCACCAAACTGATACCGATCTGCATCCCCCAACCCTGTACCCGATCCGACAAGGGACGACCACGCGCCCACTCGATCAGATAAAACAACAAGTGCCCACCGTCCAGGACGGGAATGGGCAACAAGTTCAGAACCCCCAGGCTAATACTCAGATAAGCCAGGAAATTCAAGAAATCAGCAACGCCCGACTGGGCAGAAGCGCCCGCCACTTTAGCAATGGTTATCGGTCCACTCAAGTTTTTTACCGAGAGCTCGCCGAACAACATTTTCTTCAGTGAATCGAGCGTCAATACGCTCATGGTCCACGTACGCTTGACCCCTTCGCCAATGGCGGCGACCGGGCCATAGCTGACTTCGCGAATCATCGCGGGTGGCCAATCGACACCTTTGACCCCTGCTCCCAGATAACCGGTCGCAGCGTCACCTTCACCGCGAGCGGCCAGAACCACCGGCACCTCAAGCGCAACGCCGTCGCGCTCGACGCGCAAATCTACGCGGGCCGCGGGCCGCAGACGAACCCAGTCCACGACTTGTTGCCAGTCATTAATAGCTTGGCCATTCATGGACAGCAGTTTGTCACCGGTCTTGAGGCCAGCGGCCTGTGCCGGGCCTTTAGGGTCGAGTTCTGCCAGAACGGCTGGCAACTCAGGTCGCCACGGCCGAATACCCAACGATTTGATCGGGTCCGGCTCATCAGCCCCTTTTAGCCAGTCATGCAAAACCAACTGATGGGAGCTTTCAACATCGGAATCGGGGCCGCGCACCGCAACCTGAATGGCACCGCTTTCGCCGAGGCGACGCACCAGTTGCAGGTTGACGTTCGACCAGCCCACCGTTGGCTGGCCATCAATTGAAACAATTTCCTGACCCGCTACTAAACCGGCTTTCGCCGCCAGGCTGCCGCTTTCGACCGCGCCGATCACCGGGCGCACCTGCTGGCTGCCCATCATTGCCAGCACCCAGAAGAACGCAATGGCCAGCAAGAAGTTGGCCACAGGCCCGGCTGCGACGATGGCAATGCGCTGCCCGACGGTTTTACGGTTGAAGGATTGATCGAGCTGGTCGGCCGGAACATCGCCTTCACGCTCGTCGAGCATTTTTACGTAGCCGCCCAGCGGAATCGCTGCGACGACAAACTCAGTGCCCTGACGGTCATGCCAGCGTAAGAGAGGCGTACCGAAGCCCACAGAAAAGCGCAGAACCTTGACGCCGCAACGGCGCGCCACCCAAAAGTGACCGAATTCATGAAATGTGACCAGCACCCCCAATGCCACCAGGGTGCCAACAATCATATAGAGCGCACTCATCTACTTTCTCCGCGATTCTGTCCGGCTCCGACATGTACCACTTGTCAGTTGTTACGGCTCAACCACTGCTCAGCTCGCAGTCGCGCTTGGGTATCTACCGCAAATACAGCATCCAGCTCATCGACTGCAATCACAGGCTCAGTGCTTAACACATCTTCAATAAGGTTGGCGATTTGCGGGTAACGGATTTTACCGTCAAGAAACGCCGCCACCGCTACTTCGTTCGCCGCATTGAGGGTCGCAGGCGCGCTATTGCCCGCCTCGGCTGCTTCTCGACACAGACGTAAACACGGGAAGCGTTGTTCATCCGGACGCTCAAAGTCCAGCCGCGCAACCGCAAACAGATCCAGCGGCGCAACACCTGAGTCGATACGTTCAGGCCACGCCAGGGCATTGGCAATGGGTGTGCGCATGTCCGGATTACCGAGCTGCGCCAACACAGAGCCATCCACATAATCGACCAGCGAGTGAATCACGCTTTGCGGGTGGATCACCACTTCAACCTGGCTTGGCTTGGCATCGAACAACCAGCAGGCTTCGATCAGCTCCAGGCCCTTGTTCATCATGCTCGCCGAATCAACGGAAATCTTGCGCCCCATCGACCAATTGGGATGAGCGCACGCCTGATCCGGGGTGACATGTTGCAACAACTCTAATGGCGTTACGCGGAAGGGTCCGCCCGACGCCGTCAGCAATATCCGCCGCACACCGACCGAACCCAGGCCGCGTGCGTAGTCCTGTGGCAAACACTGGAAAATCGCGTTGTGCTCACTGTCGACAGGCAGCAATACCGAACCGCTGCGACGAACGGCCTGCATAAACAGATCGCCGGTCATGACCAGCGCTTCTTTATTGGCCAAGAGAATTTTTTTGCCAGCGTTAACCGCTGCCAACGTAGGACGCAAACCAGCCGCACCCACGATTGCTGCCATGACCGTGTCAACTTCTGGAGCAGAAGCCACCTGACACAAGCCTTGCTCACCCACCCACACTTCAGTGCCGAGCTTTGCCGCCTGCAAACCGGCCCGCAGTTGGCTGGCTGCACGCTCGTGCGGCACTACAACTACTCGCGGCTTGTGTTCGAGACACAAGGCCAGTAGCTCCGGGATACGGCTAAAACCGCTCAGACCAAAGACCTGATAGCGGTCAGGGTGACGCGCAATAACATCCAGGGTGCTCAGGCCAATCGAGCCTGTAGCCCCCAGCACCGTAATCTGTTGAGGTCGACTCATGATCCGGCAATCCAAAGCAGTACAGCAAACAACGGAACCGCCGCCGTCAGACTGTCGATACGGTCCAGAACCCCGCCGTGACCTGGCAGCAGGTTACTGCTGTCCTTGATACCGGCCTGACGCTTGAACATGCTTTCGGTGAGGTCGCCCACTACAGACACCAGCACAATCATCGCTGCACCCAACAGTGCTGCGATGATTTCGCCAACGCTCCAGCCACGCACCAGACCGACAGCAGCCGTGATCAGCAGACTGAGGATCAAACCGCCATACATGCCTTCCCAGCTCTTGCCGGGGCTGACTTTAGGGGCCAGCTTGCGTTTCCCGAACTTGCGGCCGGAAAAGTAAGCGCCGATGTCAGCGCCCCACACCAGCACCATGACCGCCATGATCAGCCAGTTGCCCAGCGCCATCGCCTTGATCAGCACCAGCCCTTGCCAGGCCGGCAGCAAAATCAGCAGGCCAATCACCAGCTTGGTCAAGGTTGCCGACCAGCGCTCGGCCGACTCAGGAAACGTCAACACCAGCCAGGTTGCAGCGCCCCACCACAAGATTGCGGCGCCCAGCACCCAGGGCGCAAGATCCGGGAAGACGTACAAACCAAACAGCAGCAGAGCCACGAGCACTGCAAAAGCCACCCGCGCCAACTGAGCTTCGAAACCCGCCAGACGCGCCCATTCCCAGGCACCCAAGGTCACGACCAGGCCGATGAACAGCGCAAAGCCAGCCCCTTCGAGCAGGAAAAACCCGCACAAAGCGATGGGCAGCAATATGAGTGCAGTAATGATGCGTTGTTTAAGCATTAAACCCGGGCTCCAGCTTCAACCTGCTCACTCGTTTTACCGAAGCGACGCTGGCGAGAAGCGAAATCAGCCAGCGCATTGCGCATGGCTTCGTGTTTGAAGTCCGGCCAGAACAGGTCGGAGAAGTACAGTTCGGCATACGCCAACTGCCACAGCAGGAAATTGCTAATGCGGTGCTCGCCGCCTGTGCGAATGCACAGGTCAGGCAGCGGCAGATCGCCAGTCACCAGACAGTTTTGCAGCAGGCCCGGGGTGATGTCTTCAGGCTGCAAATGCCCCGCCTGAACTTCACGCGCCAGGCGCTGTGCGGCCTGCGCAATGTCCCACTGACCGCCGTAGTTAGCGGCAACCTGCAGTACAAAGCGATCAGGCCCTGCCGTCATCTGCTCCGCCTCACGCATCGCCGCCTGTAATTCAGGGTGGAAGCGCGAACGGTCGCCGATGATCCGCAAGCTGATGTTGTTGTCGTTGAGGCGCCGGGCCTCACGCCGTAGCGCCTTGAAGAACAAGTCCATCAAGGCACTGACCTCAGCGGCGGGGCGCTGCCAGTTTTCACTGGAGAACGCGAATAAGGTGAGCACCTCGACCTTGGCCTCGACGCACACCTCAATCACTGCGCGAACTGCATCCACTCCCGCTTTATGCCCGGCAACACCCGGCAGAAAGCGTTTTTTCGCCCAGCGATTATTACCATCCATGATGATCGCGACGTGGCGCGGCACCGATGATGGCTCTGTCTGCTTGGTCTTTTCCATAAAACGCCCAGACCCTTATACGGCCATCAGGTCCGCTTCTTTCGCCTTGGTAGCCGCATCAATGTCTGCCTCGGCCTTGTCGGTCAACTTCTGAATATCAGCAGCGGCGCGACGCTCTTCGTCTTCGCTGATTTCTTTGTCTTTAACCAGTTTTTTTAGCTCGCTCAACGCATCGCGACGGATGTTGCGAACAGCTACACGCGCGTCTTCAGCAGCGCTACGGGCTTGCTTGGTGAAACCTTTACGGGTTTCTTCAGTCAAGGCCGGCATGGAGATCAGCAGCAACTCACCCAAGTTGGTCGGGTTGAGGTTCAGGCCAGCGCTCTGGATAGCCTTGTCGACCGCAGCCAGCATGTTGCGCTCAAACGCCACAACTTGCAGAGTACGCGAGTCTTTTACTGTTACGTTGGCAACGCTGCTCAACGGGGTATCGGCGCCGTAGTAAGGCACCATCACGCTGCCCAGGATGCTTGGGTGCGCTTTGCCGGTGCGGATCTGGCCAAAAGCATGGGCCAATGATTCCAGCGACTTCTGCATGCGCGTTTGAGCGTCTTTTTTGATTTCATTGATCATTGTTGAACTTCCTCGATCAGAGTCCCTTCAGCGCCGCCATGGACAATATTCAGCAAGGCGCCGGGCTTGTTCATATTAAATACACGCAATGGCATTTTATGGTCACGGCACAGACAAATGGCCGTAAGGTCCATAACACCCAGTTTGCGATCCAGTACTTCATCGTAAGTCAGATGATCGAACTTCTCGGCATGCGGGTCTTTAAATGGATCTGCGGTGTACACGCCGTCAACCTTGGTTGCTTTAAGCACCACGTCAGCGTCGATTTCAATAGCACGCAAGCAAGCAGCAGAATCCGTTGTGAAGAACGGATTACCGGTGCCTGCAGCGAAAATCACCACATCTTTAGCGTTCAAATGACGCATTGCCTTGCGACGATCGTAATGATCAGTCACACCAACCATCGAAATAGCCGACATTACGATGGCAGAGATATTCGCACGTTCCAGCGCATCGCGCATGGCCAAGGCGTTCATCACGGTTGCCAGCATGCCCATATGGTCGCCAGTCACACGATCCATACCGGCCGCGCTCAGGGCAGCACCGCGGAACAGGTTGCCACCACCGATCACCAAACCTACCTGGACGCCGATGCCGACCAGTTGGCCCACTTCCAGCGCCATGCGGTCGAGTACTTTGGGATCGATCCCGAACTCTTCAGAGCCCATCAGGGCTTCACCGCTTAGCTTGAGTAGGATGCGTTTATAGCGAGTTTGATAACCAGCGCCCTGCTGAGCCATTGCGAATCTCTCCTGCCGCGTTTTAAAAAAATCTGTGCGAGGCCACTTTCAGCCCGCGCTTACTCTAGCGTGGCGCTGCACAGCAGCACCATCGGAACACGACTTATGCAATCGGTTCCGCAAGAAAAGGCAAAACCCTCTCCCATTTGAAAAGAGGCTGCGCGCGTGAGCGGGCAGCCTCTTCGGGTCGACAGTGTAAAACTGTCTTATTGCTTGGCTGCAGCCAGCTGAGCAGCAACTTCTTCAGCGAAGTTGTCGACTGGCTTCTCGATGCCTTCGCCTACCTTGAAGTAAGTGAAGGAAACGATTTCAGCGCCGGCTTTCTTGGCCAGCTCGCCAACTTTGATCTCTGGGTTCTTAACGAACGCTTGCTCAACCAGGCTAGCTTCGGCCAGGAACTTGCTGATGCGGCCTTTGATCATGTTTTCAACGATGTTTTCTGGCTTGCCGGCAATCTTGTCAGCATTGAGGCTCAGGAACACCGCTTTTTCACGCTCGATCGCTTCTTCAGAAACTTCCGAAGGCAGCAGGAACTCTGGGTTGCTTGCAGCAACGTGCATAGCGATGTCTTTGGCCAGCTCAACGTTGCCGCCTTTCAGAACAACTGCTACACCGATTTTGTTGCCGTGCAGGTAACCGCCGACCACATCACCTTCAACGCGAGCCAGGCGACGGATGTTGACGTTTTCGCCAACTTTGCCGACCAGTACCAGGCGATCAGCTTCTTGAGCTTCGATCAGAGGCTCAACAGTCGTCAGCTTGTCAGCGAATGCTTTTTCAACGCTGGCAGCAACGAATGCTTTGAAGTCGTCCTGCAGGGCCAGGAAGTCAGTCTGCGAGTTCACTTCCAGCAGAACTGCGGATTTACCGTCTTCCTTCAGAGCGATTGCGCCTTCAGCAGCAACGTTGCCTGCTTTTTTGGCAGCCTTGATGGCGCCGGAAGCACGCATGTCGTCGATGGCTTTTTCGATGTCGCCGCCAGCCTTGGTCAAGGCTTTCTTGCAGTCCATCATGCCTTCGCCAGTACGCTCACGCAGTTCTTTAACCAACGCTGCAGTAATCTCTGCCATTTCAAAATTCCTCTTGGATAGGTTTTCAACCATTCCACCCGACCGAACGGGCGTTCAATTCGTATGAAGCCTGCCTCGAGGCTCCCAGCCAGCCGCATTCTGATACAGCAATGACGAGAGCATGTCCAACAAATGGATTTCGAGGTGGCAAAAAGGGGGCCAAGCCCCCTTTTTGCGCACTGAGTAAACGCTAGGCGTTAGTTACTCAGCCTTCAACTACCGCTGCAGCTGGAGCTTCTTCGACGAAAACGTCGGTGCCGCCAGCAACGTGGTTGCGACCACGGATAACAGCATCAGCCATCGCACCCATGTACAGCTGGATAGCGCGGATTGCGTCATCGTTGCCCGGGATGATGTAGTCAACGCCTTCTGGGCTGCTGTTGGTGTCGACAACGCCGATTACCGGGATGCCCAACTTGTTAGCTTCGGTGATCGCGATGCGCTCGTGGTCAACGTCGATAACGAACAGTGCGTCTGGCAGACCGCCCATGTCCTTGATACCACCCAGGCTACGATCCAGCTTTTCCAGATCGCGAGTGCGCATCAGCGCCTCTTTCTTGGTCAGCTTGGCGAAAGTACCGTCTTCTGCTTGAACTTCAAGGTCACGCAGACGCTTGATGGAAGCACGGATGGTTTTGAAGTTGGTGAGCATGCCGCCCAACCAGCGGTGATCCACGTACGGCGAGCCGCAACGTGCTGCTTCTTCAGCAACGATCTTGCCAGCGGAACGCTTGGTGCCGACGAACAGAATCTTGTTTTTGCCCTGGGCCAGACGCTCTACGAAAGTCAGAGCTTCGTTGAACATTGGCAGGGTTTTTTCAAGGTTGATGATGTGGATCTTGTTACGCGCGCCAAAGATGTATTTACCCATCTTCGGGTTCCAGTAACGGGTTTGGTGACCGAAGTGCACACCGGCCTTCAGCATATCGCGCATGTTGACTTGGGACATGGTAGTTCCTTAATAAGTCGGGTTAGGCCTCCACGTATCCCAACGACCAACCAGCAGCTTCGAGCTGAAGGCACCCAGGTCATCGTGTCGATACGTGTGTGGGTTTGTGCTCTGCGGGCTATACCCGCAAAGCGGCGCATTTTATATCACAAGACACATAAAAAACGAAGCGCGAATTCAGACTTTATTGCTAAGCCGTTGTCGCACAAGGATTTGCGCCCCGTAGGAGCGAGCTTGCCTCACGATCTTTTGATCTGTGGTGTGCCCGTTATCTGCACAACGGCATTTCACCGATTTAGCCCTTACCGCGAGACAAGCAGATCAAAACCCGGATCAAAAGCAGCCCCTTCCTTTTGCTAGAGCCTTGGAATAGGGCCAAAATGCCCCACTCTATTAATAGAAGCGATGGCGCAAGGCTCATGTTTACAGCCGACCGTCTGGTAGAATCGCGTTTTTATGGCGGTGTGTAGCTGAAATAACTCGTCACACACCCGCAACCCCGTTGATGAGCGCTTACGCGCGAAGAGAGCCTGTATGACCGTCACCCTCAAAACTCCCGAGGACATCGCAAAAATGCGTATCGCCGGCAAACTGGCCGCCGACGTACTGGAAATGATCGCTGAACACGTTAAACCCGGTGTCACCACCGAAGAGCTGGACCGCATCTGTCATGACTATATTGTCAATGTGCAACAGGCCATCCCCGCGCCGCTCAACTATAAAGGCTTCCCCAAGTCGATCTGCACCTCGATCAACCACGTGGTCTGCCACGGTATTCCGGGTGACAAGGCCCTGAAGGAAGGCGACACCCTGAACATCGACGTGACCGTCATCAAAGATGGCTATCACGGTGACACCAGCCGCATGTTCCATGTTGGCAAAGTGCCGGTCTGGGCTGAGCGCCTGTCGCAAGTGACCCAGGAATGCATGTACAAGGCCATCGAACTGGTCAAGCCGGGTTGCCGCCTGGGCGATATCGGTGAAGTGATTCAGAAGCACGCCGAAAAGAACGGCTTCTCGGTGGTTCGCGAGTTCTGCGGCCATGGCATTGGCAAGGTGTTCCACGAAGAGCCGCAAATCCTGCACTACGGCCGCGCGGGCACCGGCATGGAACTCAAGGCGGGCATGACGTTCACCATCGAGCCGATGATCAACCAGGGCAAAGCCGACACTAAAGTGCTGGGCGATGGCTGGACGGCGATCACCAAGGACCGCAAGCTGTCTGCGCAGTGGGAGCACACCCTGCTGGTGACCGACACCGGTTACGAAATCTTCACCCTGCGCAGCGATGACACCATCCCGCGGGTTTCGGCCTGACAGCAACCCCCACACATCCCACGACAGGAAAGCCAATCGATGCCGCAGGTGGATCCCGAACTTTTTGACCGCGGCCAGTTCCAGGCCGAATTGGCATTAAAGGCAAGCCCGATTGCCGCTTTCAAAAAGGCGATCCGCCAGGCACGCGAAGTGCTCGACGAACGCTTTCGCAAAGGCCGCGATATTCGACGCCTGATCGAGGACCGCGCCTGGTTCGTCGATAACATCCTGCAACAAGCGTGGGACCAGTTCAGCTGGAGCGACCAGGCCGATATCGCCCTGGTCGCGGTGGGAGGTTATGGCCGGGGCGAATTGCACCCCTACTCCGACATCGACCTGCTGATCCTGCTCGACAACGCGGATCATGAGATTTTCCGCGATTCCATCGAGCGGTTTCTGACCCTGCTGTGGGACATCGGCTTGGAAGTCGGCCAGAGCGTACGCTCGGTCGATGAATGTGCAGAGCAAGCCCGCGCCGACCTGACCGTCATTACCAACCTGATCGAAAGCCGCACCATTGCTGGCCCCGAGCGCTTGCGTCAACGCATGCTCGAAGTCACCAGTACCGAACACATGTGGCCCAGCAAGGATTTCTTTCTGGCCAAGCGTGCCGAGCAAAAAGCCCGGCACCACAAGTACAACGACACCGAATACAACCTTGAGCCCAACGTCAAAGGCTCGCCCGGCGGCCTGCGCGACATTCAGACCATCTTGTGGGTAGCCCGCCGCCAGTACGGCACCCTGAATTTGCGCGCCTTGGCCGGTGAAGGCTTCCTGGTCGAAAGCGAACATGACCTGCTTTCATCATCCCAAGAGTTTCTCTGGAAGGTCCGCTACGCCCTGCACATGCTCGCTGGCCGCGCCGAAGACCGTCTGCTGTTTGACCATCAACGCAGCATCGCCGAATTGCTCGGCTTTACCGGCGAAGACACCAAGCAGACCATCGAAAACTTCATGCAGCAGTATTACCGGGTGGTCATGAGCATTGCCCAGCTCAGCGACCTGATCATCCAGCACTTTGAAGAAGTGATCCTGGCCCCGGAAGACGAAGCGCCGCCGACGCCGATCAACTCGCGCTTTCAACTCCACGACGGCTACATCGAAGCCACCAGCAACAACGTGTTCAAGCGCACGCCGTTTGCCATGCTCGAAATCTTCCTGCTGATGGCACAGCACCCCGACATCAAAGGCGTGCGGGCTGACACCATCCGCTTGCTGCGCGAACACCGCTACCTGATCGACGATGATTTTCGCAGTGACATCCGCAACACCAGCCTGTTTATCGAGCTGTTCAAATGCAAAATCGGCATCCATCGCAACCTGCGCCGGATGAACCGCTACGGCATTCTCGGACGCTACCTGCCGGAATTCGGCTTTATCGTCGGGCAAATGCAGCACGACCTGTTCCACATCTATACGGTCGATGCGCACACCCTGAACCTGATCAAGCACCTGCGCAAATTGCAGTACACCCAGGTCTCGGAGAAATTCCCGCTGGCCAGCAAACTCATGGCCAAGCTGCCCAAGCCTGAGCTGATTTACCTCGCCGGGCTGTACCACGACATCGGCAAAGGCCGCCACGGCGACCACTCGGAGATTGGCGCGGTGGATGCAGAAGCCTTCTGCATTCGTCATCACCTGCCCGCTTGGGATACACGGCTGATCGTATGGCTGGTGCAAAACCACCTGGTGATGTCGACCACCGCCCAGCGCAAAGACCTGTCAGACCCGCAAGTCATCCATGACTTTGCCCAGACCGTGATCGACGAAACCCACCTCGACTACTTATATGTGCTGACCGTGGCCGACATCAACGCCACCAACCCGACGCTGTGGAACTCCTGGCGCGCGAGCCTGTTGCGCCAGCTCTACACTGAGACCAAGCGCGCCCTGCGTCGCGGCCTGGAAAACCCGGTCGATCGCGAAGAGCAAATTCGCCAGACGCAAAGCGCCGCGCTGGACGTGCTGGTGCGCAACGGCAACGACCAGGACGATGTCGAGCAGCTCTGGTCGCAGTTGGGCGATGACTACTTCCTGCGCCACACCTCGGCCGATGTGGCCTGGCACACCGAAGCCATCCTGCAGCAACCCGTAGACGGTGGCCCGCTGGTGCTGATCAAGGAAACCACCCAGCGCGATTTCGAGGGCGGCACGCAAATCTTCATTTATGCACCCGACCAGCACGACTTCTTCGCCGTGACCGTAGCAGCCATGGACCAGCTCAACCTCAACATCCATGACGCGCGCATCATTACCTCCAGCAGCCAGTTCACCCTCGACACCTACATCGTGCTCGACAACGACGGCGACTCGATCGGCAATAACCCGGAGCGCATCGAAAAAATCCGCAAAGGCCTGACCGAAGCCCTGCGTAACCCGGACGACTACCCGAACATCATCCAGCGCCGGGTACCGCGCCAGCTCAAACACTTTGCTTTCCCGCCGCAAGTGACGATCCACAACGACGCCCAGCGCCCGGTCACCGTACTGGAACTCAGCGCCCCGGACCGTCCCGGCCTGCTGGCGCGCATCGGGATGATCTTCCTGGAGTTCGACCTGTCGTTGCAGAACGCCAAGATCGCCACCTTGGGCGAGCGCGTCGAAGACGTCTTCTTCATTACCGACGAAAACAATCAGCCATTGTCTGACCCACAACTGTGCATACGTTTGCAGGAAGCCATCGTGGAGCAACTAACGGTCAACAAAGACTCAACCCCAACCTGGCGCCTGAGCATCTAGCCGCCGAGTGAGACCCGCACCCAATGAACAACGCTCTAAACCAGTTGCAGCCTTACCCGTTCGAAAAACTGCGTGCCCTGCTGAGTAGCGTGCAGCCCAACGCCGACAAGCGCCCGATTGCGCTGTCGATTGGCGAACCGAAACACCGCTCTCCCGATTTCGTGGCCAAGGCCCTGGCGGACAACCTTGATCAGATGGCGGTCTACCCGACCACCCTCGGCATCCCTGCCCTGCGCGAAGCGATTGGTAGCTGGGCCGAGCGCCGTTTTAACGTGCCGGCTGGCTGGCTGGACCCGGCGCGCAACATCCTGCCCGTCAACGGCACCCGTGAAGCGCTGTTCGCCTTCACCCAAACCGTGGTCAACCGCAGCGACGACGGCCTGGTGATCAGCCCGAACCCGTTCTACCAGATCTACGAAGGGGCCGCGTTTTTGGCGGGTGCCAAGCCGCACTACCTGCCGTGCCTGGCTGAACAAGGCTTTAACCCGGACTTCGACGCAGTGTCGGTCGAGACCTGGAAGCGCTGCCAGATCCTGTTCCTGTGCTCGCCGGGCAACCCGACCGGGGCCTTGATCCCGCTGGCAACTCTGAAAAAGCTGATTGCACTGGCTGATGAACACGACTTCGTGATCGCTGCCGACGAATGCTACAGCGAGCTGTATTTCGACGAGCAGACCCCGCCAGAAGGCTTGCTCAGCGCGTGCGTGGCCTTGGGCCGCGAAGACTTCAAGCGCTGCGTGGTCTTCCACAGCCTGTCCAAGCGTTCGAACTTGCCGGGCCTGCGCTCCGGTTTTGTCGCCGGTGATGCCGAGATCCTCAAGGCGTTCCTGCTGTACCGCACCTACCACGGCTGCGCCATGCCGGTGCAAACCCAGCTGGCGAGCATTGCTGCCTGGAACGACGAAGAACACGTACGCGCCAACCGCGACCTGTACCGCGCCAAGTTCGATGCTGTGCTGGAGATTCTGACGCCGGTACTGGATATACAGCGCCCGGATGGCGGGTTTTATCTGTGGGCAAATGTCGAAGGGGATGACACTGAATTCTCCCGCGACCTGTTCGCTGAAGAACATGTGACCGTGGTGCCGGGCTCTTACCTGTCACGCGAAGTCGACGGCTTTAACCCGGGTGCCGGCCGCGTGCGCATGGCCCTGGTCGCGCCATTAGCGGAATGCGTAGAAGCCGCCGAGCGGATCCGCGACTTCATCCAGCGCCGCCGCTAAACCCGGCCTACCCGCCCCCTGTAGGAGCGAGCTTGCTCGCGATCTTTTGATCTTTTAAAAGCTCGCGAGCAAGCTCGCTCCTACAGGGGATCGGTGTATTCCCTGCCTTACTTCACCGTCCCCAGATTCGCTTCGCTCAAATCCAGATCACGCAAAATCTCGCTGAGCACGTCATCGCCGATCTCATGGTGGCGACGCAAGCTGTACAGCTCCAGACGCTGCGCCCTGAGTGCCTTGAGGCGCAAGCGGCTTTCCAGCAGGTCCATCTGCGAGGCCAACGCCTGCGCTTCAGCCGAGTCATTAAACACTTCGAGCTGATGGCGATATTCAGACATGATCCGCGCCTTCAATTCAGCCGCCAGTGCTGCTTGGGCCGCGTCCTGCGGGCTGTCGGCAGGCTCAACCACGTCTTCGGCTTCCAGCGCATGAATCGCCGCCTCTGCCGTGCGCCGCCAAGCTTCGCGTACCTCTTTACGCATGGCGTCATCCGGGCTCTTGGGAATGCCGCGCAACAACAAAGGCAAGGCGATACACGCCGCCACCAGCGACAGCAAAATCACCCCCGCCGCAATAAAGATGAGCAGGTCGCGCTCAGGGAAGTCCACCCCCGCGCTGATCAACAACGGCACCGACATCACACCGGCCAACGTCACCGCACCGCGCACACCGCCCACCGTCAGCAACCAGCATGAACGCGCCGTCGGCACCAGGGTCAGGTCGCCCTTGCCGCGCCAGCGACGCAGCAGACCAAACAGGCGCCAGATGCTCTGCACCCAGATAAAGCGCAGCGCCAGCAGCACCAGAAAAATCGCCACCACGTCCAGGCAGCGATAAAACAGGGTCGGCCACAGGGTGGTTTCGTGGCTGACCACCGCCTTGATGATGTCTGGC
The DNA here is from genome assembly GCF_040310285.1 of Pseudomonas sp. HY2-MNA-CIBAN-0224. Taxonomy (NCBI): domain Bacteria; kingdom Pseudomonadati; phylum Pseudomonadota; class Gammaproteobacteria; order Pseudomonadales; family Pseudomonadaceae; genus Pseudomonas; species Pseudomonas sp. HY2-MNA-CIBAN-0224. The sequence goes on from NZ_JBEOPQ010000039.1 coordinate 32,489, forward strand.
AGTTGCAAGCCCAACAGCAAGAAGATCAAGCCATTGAAGGCAAACTCCAGCAGCCCCCACACACTGCGATTAAGCAGGCGCGTACTGGTTTGACGCGGCAGCAGGTCCAGCCAGCTTTGCATCATCCCCGCCGCCACCGCCGACAAAATGCCCGAGGCGCCCAAGCGCTCGGCCAGTACGTAAGCGGCAAACGGCAGCAGCAACATAAACACGACGTGGGTCGCCGGGTCATCCCAGCCGCGACCGATCATCCAGGCCCGCAGGCGCCCCACCAGCCAGCTCAGCGCCACACCGATGGCCAGGCCGCCACAGGCCACCAGTACAAAGGTCAGGCTGGCATTGGTCAGCGAGAACACCCCGGTAATAGCTGCAACCAGGGCAAATTTGAAGGTCACCAGGCCCGAAGCGTCGTTCATCAGGGCTTCGCCCTGGAGCATATGCATCAGCGGACCAGGCAGGCGGTTCTGGGAAATGGCCGACACTGCCACGGCGTCTGTCGGTGACAGTACAGCAGCCAGGGCAAACGCCACCGGCAAGGGAATCGTCGGTAAGAGCCAATGAATGAAGTAACCCGCCCCGACCACAGTGAACAGCACCAAACCCACTGCCAACGTCAGAATCGGCCCACGCAAACGCCAGAATTCACGTTTGGGCATGCGCCAGCCATCCGAGAACAGCAACGGCGGCAAGAACAGAAACAGGAACAGCTCCGGGTCCAGTGCAACGTGCAAGCCCAGGGTTGGCCAGGCCAACACGGCACCCGCAGCAATTTGCACCAACGGCAGAGGTAAAGGGATCACACGCCCCAATAAACGCGAGACTCCTACTAACATCAGCAGGATGAGTACGGTATAGGCGGTTTGCATATCAACAAAATTCCCGAACAATCAGCGTTAACTGAATTCAAACACAGCTAGCAACAATTTTAGATCCAGCCTCATAGTAGCTTCAAATGGCTGACGTCGACCTTGAACATAAGTCTCAATGCGACTACCTGTCACAAGATCCTGCCAAGGTTGCAGGCAGCCTGCGCTCAAGCGCCTCGCCCATGGCATAATCCGCCACCGCTTATTTCCACGCATCTCCAAAGGAGGGGCAATTCAGTGACCGATTCGAGCAAGACGTTGCACCTTTTCGGCATCAAGGCCTGCGACACCATGAAAAAGGCTCGCACCTGGCTAGATGAACATGACGTGCGTTATGACTTCCATGATTACAAAAGCAGCGGTATCGACCGTGAACACCTGACTCAATGGTGCGACGAGCACGGTTGGCAAGTTGTGCTCAACCGCGCAGGCACTACCTTTCGCAAACTCGAAGACGAACAGAAAGCCGATCTCGACCAAGCGAAAGCCATTGAGCTGATGCTCGCCCAACCCTCGATGATCAAGCGCCCGGTGCTCGATCTCGGTAATAAAACCCTGATTGGTTTCAAGCCTGATCTTTATGCGGCGGCCCTTCTCTAAGCCAACTGGCCAAAGCCCGCCCCTTCTATTTTTGTACGAGGTAATTGCATGTCTACTACCCTATTCAGCGCGGCCTTCGGTGTCGGCACTCAAAACCGTCAAGGCGCCTGGCTGGAAGTGTTCTACGCACAACCGCTCATCAACCCGTCGGCCGAACTGATCGCTGCGGTCGCGCCGATCCTGGGCTACACCGGTGGCAATCAGGCAATCACCTTCACCACTGCTCAAGCCGCGCAACTGGCTGAAGCCGTCAAGCCGGTTGACGCTGCCCAGGCCGCACTGCTGACCCGCCTGGCCGAAAGCCACAAGCCATTGGTTGCCACCCTGCTGGCCGAAGATGCTGCCCTGACCTCCACCCCGGAGGCTTACCTGAAGCTGCACCTGCTGTCCCACCGTCTGGTCAAGCCGCACGGCCTGAGCCTGGCAGGTGTGTTCCCGCTGCTGCCGAACGTGGCCTGGACCAGCCAGGGCGCCATCGACCTGGGCGAGCTGGCTGAGCGTCAACTCGAAGCCCGCCTGCGTGGCGAATTGCTGGAAGTGTTCTCGGTCGACAAGTTCCCGAAAATGACCGACTACGTGGTACCGGCTGGCGTGCGTATAGCTGACAGCGCACGTATCCGCCTGGGCGCCTACATCGGCGAAGGCACCACCGTGATGCACGAAGGTTTCGTCAACTTCAACGCAGGCACCGAAGGCCCGGGCATGATCGAAGGCCGTGTTTCGGCGGGCGTCTTCGTCGGCAAGGGTTCGGACCTGGGCGGCGGTTGCTCGACCATGGGCACCCTGTCGGGCGGTGGCAACATCGTGATCAAAGTGGGCGAAGGCTGCCTGATCGGCGCCAACGCCGGTATCGGCATTCCATTGGGCGACCGCAACACCGTTGAGTCGGGCCTGTACGTGACCGCGGGCACCAAAGTCGCGCTGCTGGACGAAAACAACCAACTGGTTAAAGTCGTCAAAGCCCGTGAGCTGGCCGGTCAACCAGACCTGTTGTTCCGTCGCAACTCAGAAACCGGCGCTGTGGAATGCAAAACCCACAAGTCGGCCATCGAGCTGAACGAAGCGCTGCACGCTCACAACTAAGCGTTTGTCTGCCACTGACGGGGCTGGCTGCTTGCCGCCTCGTCAACAGAGCCTTGAACACCATGCTTTTGCCTTCTCCCTGGCGCGCTGACTTTCCGGCCATCGCCGCCCTGCAACGTCAGGACCAGACTTATCTGGACAACGCTGCCACCACGCAAAAACCTCAAGCCCTGCTCGACGCACTGACGCACTACTACGCCAGTGGCGCCGCCAATGTGCACCGGGCCCAGCATCTGCCGGGCGCGCATGCCACCCAGGCATTTGAGAACTCCCGCTGCAAAGTCGCCCAATGGCTCAACGCGGCTGACTGCGGGCAAATAGTCTTTACCCACGGTGCCACTTCGGCACTGAACCTTCTGGCTTACGGGCTGGAACACCTTTTCAATCCGGGCGATGAGATTGTCATCAGCGCCCTGGAGCACCACGCCAACCTGCTGCCCTGGCAGCAGCTTGCCCAGCGTCAACAGTTAACCCTGGTGGTGTTGCCGCTGGATGCCGAGGGCGTGATCGACCTTGACGCCGCCGCCCGCCTGATTACCCCGCGCACCCGCCTGCTGGCTGTCAGCCAGTTGTCCAACGTGCTCGGCGTAAGGCAGCCCTTGCCTGAGTTGCTGGCCCTGGCCAAAGCGCAGAACGCCTTGACCGTGGTCGATGGGGCCCAAGGCGTGGTCCATGGCCGTCAGGACGTGAATGCGCTGGGCTGCGACTTCTATGTGTTTTCCAGCCACAAACTGTACGGCCCGGACGGGCTGGGCGTGCTGTTTGGCCGCCATGGCGCACTGGCCAGCCTCAAGCACTGGCAGTTTGGCGGCGAGATGGTCCAGGACGCCGACTACCAGCACGCCACCTTCCGCCCTGCCCCGCTGGGCTTTGAAGCCGGTACACCGCCGATTGCCAGCGTGATTGGCCTGGGCGCGACCCTGAGCTACCTGAGCAGCCTCGACCAGAACGCCGTCGACGCCCACGAAGCTGCGTTGCACGCGCTGCTGGTTGAAGGCCTGCAACAGCGCCCCGGCATTCGCCTGCTGGGCTCGCCGCAATTGGCGCTGGTGAGTTTTGTGGTCGAGGGCGTGCACAACGCCGACCTTGCCCACTTGTTGACCGAGCAAGGCATTGCCGTGCGGGCCGGGCATCACTGCGCCATGCCCCTGCTGAAAAGTCTTGGCTTGGCAGGCGCCATCCGCGTATCGCTGGCGCTGTACAACGACTCAGATGACCTGCAACGCTTTTTCGACGCCCTCGATCAGGCCCTGGAGTTGCTGCAATGACCTTGCCCGCTGAGGCTCAGGCCGCCCTCGACAGCTTTGAACACTGCGCCAGTTGGGAACAACGCGCCCGCCTGCTGATGCAATGGGGCCAACGCTTGCCCGAATTGGCCGAGGCCGACAAAACCGAGGCCAACCGCGTGCACGGCTGTGAAAGCCAGGTGTGGTTGGTGGGTGAATTAAAAGACGGCCACTGGCAATTTGCTGCCAGCAGCGATGCACGCTTGATTCGCGGGTTGGTGGCGTTGCTGCTGGCGCGGGTCAATGGCTTGTCCAGCGAGGCGCTGCACCACGTGGACCTGCCCGACTGGTTCAACCAGCTTGGCCTGAGCCGTCAGTTGTCGCCATCGCGCAGCAATGGGCTTAATGCGGTGTTGCAACGGATGCGTGAGTTGTCTGCTTAACACAGACCCGGTAGGAGCGAGCTTGCCTCGCGATCTTCTGATCTTTTAAAAAGATCGCGAGGCAAGCTCGCTCCTACAACTCAGGGTTTGGCCTTGACCTTCTCTGAGGGCCTGCGCACGCCCGCCACGATTTTGTCCACGGCCTTGGTGGCCGCGACCATGCCGAAGGTCGCGGTGACCATCATCACGGCGCCAAAACCGCCGGCGCAATCGAGCTTCACGCCATCGCCGACAAAACTCTTCTGCAGGCAAATGCTGCCGTCAGGCTTGGGATAGCGCAGTTGTTCGGTCGAAAACACGCACGGCACGCTGTAGTGACGGGTCACGGTGCGCGAAAAGCCGTAATCGCGGCGCAAGGTAGAGCGCACTTTCGAGGCCAGCGGGTCATTAAAGGTACGGTTCAGATCGCAGACCTGAATCAGGGTCGGGTCAATTTGCCCGCCCGCACCGCCCGTGGTGATGATCTGGATCTTGCGCCGCTTGCACCAGGCAATCAGCGCCGCCTTGGCATTGACGCTGTCGATGCAGTCGATCACGCAGTCAATGTTCGGGGTGATGTACTCAGCCATGGTTTCGCGGGTCACGAAATCCGCCACCGCATGCACGGTGCACGCCGGGTTGATCTCGCGCAGACGCTCAGCCATCACTTCGACTTTGTCCCGACCAATGGTCGAACTCAGTGCGTGCAACTGGCGGTTGCTGTTGCTGACGCACACGTCATCGAGGTCGAACAACGAGATTTCGCCGACGCCGCAGCGGGCAATGGCCTCGGCCGCCCACGAGCCGACACCGCCCACGCCCACAATTGCCACGTGCGCTGCACGCAGTCGTTCCAAGCCTTGCAGCCCATATAACCGGGCGACGCCGGCAAACCGTGGATCTTCTGTACTCATCACCAACACCCCAAAAACCGGCGCGCATTATAGGGGGCATGCGGGCCGTTGAGTATCTTTACCAAGCTCTATGCGACCAACACTGCTTTAATGACCCACTAGTTAACAAGACAAGAGCTACAAGCAACAAAGAAAGAACTTAAGAGTGCTCTAGCTGCCCAATGCGCGACCTGATTCCGTGCGCTGTACGGTAGGTCAGAGCGCAGTGTAGGATGCGCGCCGTTTGGCACCTGCCGATCGATCTTCGTTCCACTCCTTTTGGAACCCGAAAACGTTATGTCATCGCGTAAATTTGGACTCAACCTGGTGGTCGTGCTGGCCATCGCTGCCCTCTTCACAGGCTTCTGGGCGCTGATTAACCGCCCGGTATCCGCCCCCAACTGGCCTGATCAGATCTCCGGTTTTTCGTACTCGCCGTTTCAACAAGGCCAGTACCCGCAAAAGGACCAGTACCCGACCGACGATGAAATGCGTCGCGACCTGGAGATCATGAGCAAACTGACCGACAACATTCGTACCTACTCGGTCGACGGCACCTTGGGCGACATTCCCAAGCTGGCGGAAGAGTTCGGTCTGCGGGTGACCCTCGGCATCTGGATCAGCCCTGATCTGGAGCGCAACGAGCGCGAAATTCAAAAAGCCATCGAACTGGCCAATAACTCGCGCAGCGTCGTACGGGTTGTGGTCGGCAACGAAGCGCTGTTTCGCGAAGAGATCACCCCCGAAGACCTCGCCGTGCTGCTGGACCGGGTGCGCGCCGCAGTTAAAGTCCCGGTGACAACGTCTGAGCAATGGCACATTTGGGAGAAATACCCGCAACTGGCCAAGCACGTTGACCTGATCGCCGCGCACATCCTGCCGTACTGGGAATTTATCCCGGTCGACAAAGCTGGCCAGTTTGTTCTGGACCGCGCCCGCGACCTGAAAAAGCTCTTCCCGAAAAAACCGCTACTGCTCTCCGAGGTCGGCTGGCCGAGCAACGGCCGCATGCGCGGTGGCGCCGACGCGTCACCGGCTGACCAGGCCATTTACCTGCGTACGCTGGTCAACAACCTGAACCGTCGCGGCTACAACTACTTCGTGATCGAAGCCTTCGACCAGCCGTGGAAGGCCAGCGATGAAGGTTCGGTAGGCGCGTACTGGGGTGTATTCAACGCGGCCCGCCAGCAAAAATTCAACTTTGAAGGCCCGGTGGTTGCTATCCCGCAGTGGCGCGTACTGGCCATTGGCTCGGTGGTGATGGGCTTGCTGTCGCTGGCCTTGCTGCTGATCGACGGCTCGGCCTTGCGTCAACGTGGCCGTACCTTCCTGACCTTTACCGCATTCCTGTGTGGTTCGGCGCTGGTATGGATCGGCTACGACTACAGCCAGCAATACAGCACCTGGTTTAGCCTGACGGTGGGCTTCCTGCTCGTGTTGGGCGCGCTCGGGGTGTTTATTGTGCTGCTCACCGAGGCCCATGAACTGGCTGAAGCGGTCTGGATTCGCAAGCGGCGCCGTGAGTTTTTACCGGTCGAAAGCGACGATGCCTACCGCCCGAAAGTCTCGATTCATGTGCCGTGTTACAACGAGCCGCCAGAGATGGTCAAACAGACGCTTAACGCGCTGGCTAACCTCGACTATCCGGACTTCGAAGTGTTGCTGATCGACAACAACACCAAAGACCCGGCGGTGTGGGAACCGGTGCGTGACTACTGCGCCACCCTGGGCCCGCGCTTCAAGTTTTTCCATGTGGCACCGCTGGCCGGCTTCAAGGGCGGCGCGCTGAACTACTTGATCCCGCACACCGCGCCAGACGCCGAAGTGATCGCGGTCATCGACTCCGATTACTGCGTCGATCGCAACTGGCTCAAGCACATGGTGCCGCACTTTGCCGACCCTAAAATCGCCATCGTGCAGTCGCCGCAAGACTACCGCGACCACAGCGAAAGCACCTTCAAGAAGCTCTGCTACTCGGAATACAAAGGCTTCTTCCACATTGGCATGGTGACCCGCAACGACCGTGACGCGATCATTCAGCACGGCACCATGACCATGACCCGTCGCTCGGTGCTCGAAGAGCTGGGCTGGGCTGACTGGTGCATCTGTGAAGACGCCGAGCTGGGCCTGCGCGTGTTCGAAAAAGGCTATTCCGCAGCCTACTCCCACAACAGCTACGGCAAGGGGCTGATGCCCGATACCTTTATCGACTTCAAGAAACAGCGCTTCCGCTGGGCCTATGGGGCGATTCAGATCATCAAGCGTCACGCGTCGAGCCTGCTGCTGGGCAAAAACACCGAGTTGACCCGTGGCCAGCGTTACCACTTCCTCGCGGGCTGGTTGCCGTGGGTGGCTGACGGCATGAATATTTTCTTCACCGTGGGCGCCCTGCTGTGGTCGGCGGCGATGATTATTGTGCCGACGCGGGTTGACCCGCCGTTGCTGATTTTCGCCATCCCGCCGTTGGCGCTGTTTGTGTTCAAGGTCGGCAAAATCATCTTCCTGTACCGTCGCGCCGTGGGGGTCAACCTCAAGGACGCGTTTGCCGCCGCCCTGGCAGGCCTGGCGTTGTCGCACACCATTGCCAAAGCGGTGCTGTACGGCTTCTTCACCACCAGCATTCCGTTCTTCCGCACGCCTAAAAACGCCGACAACCACGGCTTTTGGGTGGCCATTTCGGAAGCCCGTGAAGAAGTCTTCATCATGCTGTTGCTGTGGGGTGCAGCGCTCGGCATCTTCCTGGTCCAGGGCCTGCCGAGCAACGACATGCGCTTCTGGGTGGTGATGCTGATGGTGCAATCGCTGCCGTATCTGGCGGCGCTGATCATGGCCTTCACCTCGTCCCTGCCCAAGCCTGTTGAGGCCGAGCAGGAGCAACCCGCGGCATAAATTGCACGCAACCTCTAAACGGCGGCCTCTGGCCGCCGTTTTGCTTTAAGATAACCGCCCTTTTGTGCCGTGCCGCCCGCACTTGTCCCGCTTCGGAGTCCCTATCATGACGGCCCATGCCGACCTTTCGCCGACCCTGCAACTTGCCTGCGATCTGATCCGTCGCCCTTCCGTGACGCCGATCGACGCCGACTGCCAGAAGCTGATGATGCAACGCCTGGGCGATGCCGGCTTCAAGCTGGAACCGATGCGCATCGAAGACGTTGATAACTTCTGGGCCACCCACGGCAAACACGAAGGCCCGGTGCTGTGCTTCGCCGGCCACACCGACGTGGTGCCGACCGGCCCGGTGCACGCCTGGCAGAACGACCCGTTTGACGCAGTGATCGACGAACACGGCATGCTCTGCGGACGCGGCGCCGCCGACATGAAGGGCAGCCTCGCGGCCATGCTGGTCGCTGCTGAGCGCTTTGTTGCGGACTACCCGGACCACAAGGGTTCGGTTGCGTTTCTGATCACCAGCGACGAAGAAGGCCCGGCCCACCACGGCACCAAGGCGGTGGTCGAGCGTTTTGCTGCACGTAATGAGCGTCTGGACTGGTGCATCGTTGGCGAGCCGTCGAGCACCACCCTGGTCGGTGACGTGGTGAAAAACGGCCGTCGCGGCTCGCTGGGCGCCAAGCTCACCGTGCGCGGTGTTCAAGGTCACGTTGCCTACCCGCACTTGGCCAAGAACCCGATCCACCTGGCGGCACCGGCGCTGGCTGAACTGGCCGCCGAGCACTGGGACGACGGCAACGCGTTCTTCCCGCCGACCAGCTTCCAGATCTCCAACCTCAACTCGGGCACCGGCGCGACCAACGTGATCCCCGGCGATCTGGTGGCGGTGTTCAACTTCCGTTTCTCTACCGAGTCCACCGTTGAAGGCTTGCAGCAGCGCGTCGCTGACATCCTCGACAAGCACGGCCTGGACTGGCACATCGAGTGGGCGCTGTCCGGTCTGCCGTTCCTGACCGAGCCGGGCGCCCTGCTGGACGCCGTGTCGTCGAGCATCAAACAGGTTACTGGCCGCGAAACCAAAGCCTCCACCAGCGGCGGCACCTCGGACGGGCGTTTTATCGCCACCCTGGGCACGCAAGTGGTTGAACTGGGCCCGGTCAACGCGACCATCCACCAGGTCAACGAGCGGGTACTGGCCAGCGATCTCGACGTGCTGACCGAGATCTACTACCACACCCTGATCAAGTTGCTCGCCTGATGCTCGCTTGCCCTATTTGCGCAGCGCCGCTGGCGGCGCTCGACAATGGCGTAGCCTGCCCCTCAGGCCATCGCTTTGACCGTGCCCGCCAGGGTTACTTGAACCTGTTGCCGGTGCAGCACAAAAACAGCCGCGACCCTGGTGACAACCAGGCCATGGTTGAAGCCCGCCGCGATTTCCTCAACGCAGGCCACTATGCGCCGGTTGCCAAGCGCCTGGCCGAACTGGCCGCCGAGCGCGCCCCGCAGCGCTGGCTCGACATCGGCTGTGGCGAGGGCTACTACACCGCGCAAATCGCCGACGCCTTGCCGAATGCCGACGGTTACGCCCTGGACATATCCCGTGAAGCGGTCAAGCGCGCCTGCAAGCGCAACCCGAACCTGAGCTGGCTGGTCGCCAGCATGGCGCGGGTGCCCATGGCTGATGCCAGCTGCCAGTTCCTTGCCAGTGTGTTCAGCCCGCTCGACTGGCTAGAAGCCAAGCGCTTGCTCAGCCCCGGCGGCGGTTTGATGCGCGTTGGCCCGACCCGTGGCCACCTGATGGAGCTGCGTGAGCGGCTCTACGACGAGGTGCGCGATTACAGCGATGACAAGCATTTGGCCCTGGTGCCGGACGGCATGCAGTTGCAACACAGTGAAACACTGGAGTTCACCTTAAGCCTGAGCGAGCCCCAGGACCGCGCCAACTTGTTGGCCATGACCCCGCACGGCTGGCGCGCCAGTGCCGAACGCCGGGCACAGGTCATCGAAGACCCGGAGCCTTTAAAGGTGACGGTGTCCATGCGTTACGATTATTTCGTGCTTCAATAACCCTTTTACGGCCTGCCACCCCAGCGGCAGGCCCGACGAATCCGCGAATGGATTTTTCAGACACGCAGTGAGGACCATCCATGCGCCAGCCCGATATTGAGATTTACCTGAAGGAAGCGGTCACCTACAAAGAAGTCGCCGACTGGCTGTCCACGGTGCTGGGCGAGTGCTCGGAGTGGAAGCAAAAAGGCCAAGTATGGAAATGCACCGCCGGCAAGGTTCCAGTGACCTGGATGCCAAAGGCCGTGGGCAAATGGAACAGCCTGTACCTCGAAAGCGACCAAACGCCATGGGACGACGACATCGCCTGCGCCCGTGACGCCTTCAAGGCATTGAACGAAGAAGTCCGTTGCGCGCCGGGCACCTGGGTTGAAGAAGAAGGCGAAGAAGTCGCTGACCGCTGGATCCGCATCAGCGCAGACGGCGAAGAAGAAATCACCTGGCGCACGTCCTGATCAATACAGCCTGTAGCCGCTGCCGCAGGCTGCGATGGGTTGCGCAGCGACCCCGCTTCTGAGAGCGAAGGTCCTTCGGCCCTTATCGCAGCCTGCGGCAGCGGCTACACGTTTTGTGGGGTTACAGCCCTACCACGTCTTCTGCCTGAAACCCTTTGTTACCGGACACGCGGGTGTATTCAACCTGCTGGCCTTCGGTCAAGGAGCGATGGCCTTCACCGCGAATCGCGCGGTAATGCACAAATACATCACCCTCGCTTTCACTCTGGATAAAACCGTAGCCTTTGGCGTCGTTGAACCATTTCACATTGCCAGTCAAACGTGTGCTCATAGATCCTTCCCCCTTTTTATTTTTTGAATGGGCGCATTGGTTGGCCCGCCAAGAACTTTTACTCGAACTTAACTTTCCAAGACCTTGTCTTACGCCATAAGGCGAAAGAGGGTCGAGTATATGTCAGCGCGAAGAACACTCAATCAATATTAGTTCGCTGCTTTTTTGCCGATTTTCCAGAGATACGGCACACTACCAACCCGAGTAAACACTCGTTTTAATCCACTAACGCAGAAGCCGTATGACCCGCTCCCCATTCCACCGTCTCGTCTTTGGCGCCCTGCGTCGCTTGCTGTACCTGTGGGTACGTTCGGAGACTATTAACCAGTCCTCCCTGGCGCTGAGCCTGGACCGCAGCCGACCGGTGTTCTACGTCCTGCAATCGCCGTCGATCACCGAACTGGCGGTGGTCGATGCCGAGTGCACCAAAGTGGGTCTGCCACGCCCGGTGCTGCCCGTTGCCGTCGGGGCCATGACCGAACCCGCTGCGTTCTTTTACCTGACCCCCGAACCCGATTGGCTTGGCCGTCAGGACAAACGCGGCGCGCCGCCCACGTTGACCCGTCTGGTCGATGGCTTGACCCACAACCCGACTGAGGATGCACAAATCATTCCGGTCAGCGTGTTCTGGGGCCAATCACCCGACAGCGAGTCCAGCCCATGGAAGCTGCTGTTTGCCGACAGCTGGGCGGTTACCGGGCGTCTACGCCGCCTGTTACGCATTCTGATTCTGGGTCGAAAAACCCGTGTGCAGTTCTCTGCGCCGATCCATTTGCGCGAGCTGATCGACCTCAACAAGGGTCACGAGCGTACGGTGCGCATGGCCCAACGCATTTTGCGTGTGCATTTTCGTAACCTTAAAATCTCCACCATCGGCCCCGACCTCTCGCACCGGCGCACGTTGGTCAAAGGCCTGGTCAATGAGCCCGCGGTTCGTCAGGCCATCCTCGATGAGGCCCAGCGCGAGAATATTTCCCCGGAAAAAGCCAAGGCCCAGGCCCTGCGCTACGCCAATGAAATAGCCTCGGACTACACCTACACCGCCATCCGCTTTTTTGAAGTGATCCTGAGCTGGTTCTGGAACAAGATTTACGACGGCGTCAAAGTCAACGACATCAAGGGCGTGCAAGACGTCGCACAAGGCCACGAGATCATCTACGTGCCGTGCCACCGCAGCCACATTGACTACCTGCTGCTGTCCTACTTGCTGTTTCGCAACGGCCTGACCCCGCCGCACATTGCTGCCGGGATCAACCTCAACATGCCGGTGATCGGCCCGCTGCTACGGCGCGGCGGGGCGTTTTTCATGCGCCGCACGTTCAAGGGCAACCCGCTGTACACCTCGGTGTTTAATGAGTACATGCACACCCTGTTCACCAAAGGCTTCCCGGTGGAGTACTTCGTGGAAGGCGGGCGCTCGCGCACCGGGCGTATGCTGCAACCCAAAACCGGGATGCTGGCCATCACCCTGCGCAGCTTCTTGCGTTCTTCACGCACCCCCATCGTCTTTGTCCCGGTGTACATCGGCTACGAGCGCGTGCTCGAAGGCCGCACGTACCTGGGCGAACTGCGCGGCGCGAGCAAGAAAAAAGAATCGATTTTCGACATCTTCAAAGTCATCGGAGCTCTGAAACAGAAGTTTGGCCAGGTGGCGGTCAACTTTGGCGAGCCGATCAAACTGGCGGAGTTTCTCGATCAGGAACAACCCGACTGGCGCAAGCAAGAGCTGGCACCGCTGTACCGGCCTGACTGGTTGAATGCCACCACCAACCGCCTGGGCGAGAAAGTCGCCCGGCACCTCAACGAAGCCGCGGCGATCAACCCCGTCAACCTGGTGGCGCTGGCCTTGTTGTCGACCAGCAAACTGGCGCTCGACGACCGGGCGATGGCCCGGGTGCTGGACCTGTACCTCGCGTTACTGCGGCGTGTGCCTTACTCACCGCACACTACCCTGCCCGAGGGCGATGGCCAGGCCTTGATCGAACACGTCAAAGCCATGGACCTGCTGTCTGAGCAAAGTGACGCGCTGGGCAAAATCCTCTATCTGGATGAGCAGAACGCGGTATTGATGACGTACTACCGCAACAACGTGCTGCACATCTTTGCCCTGCCCGCCTTGCTGGCCAGCTTCTTCCAAAGCTCGTCACGCATGACCCGCGAGCAAATCCTGCGCTACACCCGCGCGCTGTACCCGTACCTGCAATCGGAGCTGTTTATCCGCTGGTCACTGGACGAGCTCGACGGTGTGATTGATCAATGGCTGGAAGCCTTTGTCGAGCAAGGTTTGCTGCGTTTCGAAAACGACATTTACCTGCGCCCGGCCCCCAGCTCACGGCACTTTGTGCTGCTGACGCTGCTGTCCAAAAGCATTGCGCAAACCCTGCAGCGCTTCTACATGGCCATCTCGCTGCTGCTTAACAGCGGCCAGAACACCTTGAGCAGTGAAGAACTGGAAGACCTGTGCACGATGATGGCCCAGCGCCTGTCGATCCTGCACGGGCTCAACGCCCCCGAGTTTTTCGACAAGAGCCTGTTCCGTCACTTTATCGAGACATTGCTGGAGCAAGACGTGCTGCGCCGCGATGCCAACGGCAAGCTGAGCTATCGTGAAGTGCTGGGTGAACTGGCCGAAGGCGCGGCTAAACGCGTGCTGCCGCCTGAGATTCGCCTGTCGATCCGCCAGGTGGCACTGCATCGCAGTGAAGATGCACAAGACCAACCCCAACCGTCGCTCGAAAAAACGCCTTAACCAAGAACACCCGGCCACTCACACCGTGACTGGCCGGGTACCTGCATCGGCGACTTTATTCTTTTAGCCCTTTGGAAACTGCCATGAAAAAAATCCTTTTACTCAGCCTCACGGCCTTGCTCGGAGCCTGCAGCTCGATGAACTCCACCCCGCAAGCCACCCTCGACGGCGAAGTGTTTTACCTGCAACGCATCGCCCTGCCTCCCACTGCCACCCTTGAAGTGAGCCTGCAAGACGTGTCGCTGGCCGACGCCCCGGCCGTGACCCTGGCCAAGCAAAGCGGCACCATCAAAGGCCAGGTGCCACTGCCCTTCCACCTCACCTACAACCCGGCAGACGTCAAGCCAGGGCACACTTATGCGGTGAGCGCGCGGATTGAAGAAGACGGCAAATTGCTGTTTATCAGTACCGAACACAACAGCGTTGACCTGAACGCCAAAACTCTGCAACCGATTCGCTTGCGCGTCGATCAGGTGCGTTAAGCAACTAACTGCTTATTCCCCTGTGGGAGCGGGCTTGCTCGCGATGGCAGCAACGCGGGCATGCAGAACCACCGCACCGTCAGCATCGCGAGCAAGCCCGCTCCCACAGGTTATTTAGCCTTCTCTCAGGGCTTTTTCACCCTGAACCACGCGGCATACAGCGCTGGCAAGAACAGCAGCGTCAAAGCCGTGGCCACGATCAGGCCGCCCATGATCGCCACCGCCATCGGGCCGAAGAACACGCTGCGTGACAGCGGAATCATCGCCAGCACCGCCGCCAGGGCGGTCAGCACAATCGGCCGGAACCGCCGCACTGTCGCTTCAATAATCGCCTGCCACGGGGCCAGCCCCGCCGCCTTGTCCTGCTCGATCTGGTCCACAAGGATCACCGAGTTACGCATGATCATCCCCGACAACGCGATGGTGCCGAGCATCGCCACAAAGCCAAATGGCTTGTTGAACACCAGCAAAAACAGGGTCACACCGATCAACCCCAGCGGCGCGGTCAAAAACACCATCGCCATGCGCGAGAAGCTGCGCAGTTGCACCATCAGCAACGTCAGCACCACCACGATAAACAGCGGCACGCCGGCTTTCACCGAATCCTGGCCGCGGGTGGAGTCTTCCACGGTGCCGCCCACTTCAAGCAAATAGCCATCCGGCAGTTCAGCGCGAACCCCTTCCAGGGTTGGCAAAATCTGCTGTACCAAGGTGGCCGGTTGCTCCTTGCCGTAGATGTCAGCGCGCACGGTGACTGTTGGCAAGCGGTTGCGGTGCCAGATGATGCCTTCTTCGAACCCATATTCCAGCGTTGCGATTTGCGACAGGGCAACGCTCTGGCCGTTGTCGGTGGGCACCGACAAACTCGGCAGCAACGACAACTCGGTCCGCTCCTGAGGGGTGCCGCGCAGCAAGATCTCGATCAACTCGTTGTCTTCGCGGTACTGGCTGACGGTCGAGCCCAGCAAGGTGCTTTGCAGAAACCGCGACAGGTTGGCGGTGCTTACGCCCAACGCCCGCGCCCGGTCCTGATCAACATTGAGGTACACCACCTTGCTCGGTTCTTCCCAGTCCAGGTGCACGTTCACCACGTGCGGATTTTCGCGCACCTTGGCCGCCGCTTTACGCGCCAGCGCCCGGACTTCTTCGATGTGTTCGCCGGTCACCCGGAACTGCACCGGGTACCCCACAGGCGGGCCGTTTTCCAGACGGGTGACCCGCGCCCGCACTGTGGGGAACTGCTCGTTCAGGGTATCGATCAACCAGGTGCGCAGGCTTTCGCGGTCTTCAATGGTCTTGGCCAGCACCACAAACTGGGCAAAGCTGGCAGCCGGCAATTGCTGGTCCAGCGGCAAGTAAAAGCGCGGCGAACCGGTGCCCGCGTAGGCCACGTAGTTCTCGATGCCGGGGTGATCCTTGAGCAGGTTTTCCAGGCGTTTGACCTGCTCCGTGGTGTTGCTCAGCGAAGCCCCTTCGGCCAGCTTCAGGTCGACCATCAGTTCAAAGCGGCTGGAGGCCGGGAAGAACTGCTGCGGGACAAACTTGAACAGCACCACCGAGCCCAAAAACAGCAGCACGGTCAGCGCGATCACGGTTTTGCGGCGGCGTACGCACCACTCCACCAAACGTCGAATGCGCTGATAAAACGGTGTGCCGTACGGGTCCGGGGCACCCGCGCCGGTGCCGTGTTTGGCGGCATGCAGCTTGGCCAGATCCGGCAACAGCAACGCGCCCAGATACGGCACGAACACCACAGCAGCGATCCACGACGCAAGCAGCGCGATGGTCACCACCTGGAAAATCGAGCGGGTGTACTCACCGGTGCTCGACTGCGCCATGGCAATCGGCAAAAAGCCCGCCGCCGTGATCAGCGTGCCGGTGAGCATGGGGAACGCGGTGCTGGTCCAGGCAAAGCTCGCCGCCTTGAGCCGGTCGTAGCCCTGCTCCATCTTGATCGCCATCATTTCAACGGCAATGATCGCGTCATCTACCAGCAGGCCCAGCGCCAGCACCAACGCGCCCAGCGAGATCTTGTGCAGGCCGATGCCGAAGTAATGCATGGTGGCGAATGTCATCGCCAGCACCAGCGGGATGGTCAGGGCCACCACCATGCCGGTGCGCACGCCCAGCGAGAAGAAACTCACCAGCAACACAATCGCCAAGGCCTCCACCAGCACCTGGACAAACTCGCCGACGCTGGTTTTTACCGCAGCGGGCTGATCCGACACCTTGGCCAGTTTCATGCCGGCCGGAAGGTTGCGTTGCAGGCGCTCAAATTCGACTTCCAGGGCTTTGCCCAGCACCAGAATGTCGCCGCCGTCCTTCATCGCCACGGCCAGGCCGATAGCGTCCTGCCCCATAAAACGCATGCGCGGTGCCGGTGGATCATTGAACCCACGGCGCACATCGGCCACGTCGCTGATGCGCAACGTGCGCTCACCCACGCGAATCGGGAAACGCTCGATCTCTTCAACGGTTTTGAAGTTACCGCTGACGCGCAATTGCACGCGCTCGGTCGGGGTCTCAAAAAAACCTGCGGTCGATACCGCGTTCTGTTCTTGAAGGGCTTGTTGCACCGCCGCTAACGGCAAGCCCAAGGTCGCCAGTTTCAGGTTGGACAGTTCGATCCAGATCTTTTCATCTTGCAGGCCGAGCAACTCCACCTTGCCCACATCCTTGACCCGTTGCAGCTGAATCTGGATGCGGTCGGCGTAGTCTTTGAGCACCGCGTAGTCGTAACCTTCGCCACTCAGGCTGTAAATATTGCCGAAGGTGGTGCCGAATTCATCATTGAAAAACGGCCCCTGCACGTCAGGCGGCAAGGTATGGCGAATGTCGCTGATTTTTTTGCGCACCTGATACCACAGGTCCGGGATGTGCGAAGAGTCCATCGAGTCGCGGGCCATAAAGGTCACTTGCGACTCGCTAGGCCGGGAAAACGAAACAATGCGCTCGTATTCGCCGGTCTCCATCAGCTTCTTTTCGATGCGCTCGGTGACCTGACGCGACACTTCCTCGGCGGTCGCACCCGGCCACAACGTACGAATGACCATGGCCTTGAAGGTGAACGGCGGGTCTTCGCTTTGTCCTAACTTGGTGTAGGAAAGCGCACCAACCACAGCCAGCAACAGCATCAAAAACAGCACGATCTGGCGGTTGCGCAGCGCCCAGGCGGAAAGGTTGAAACCCATCGGGATTACTCCTTCACCGCGACATTGATCGTTCGGTTGGAACGATCAATAGGTCGTACCTCCTGCCCCTGATGCAGCACGTGCACGCCAGCCGAGACAATCCAGTCATTGGCCTTGAGCCCTTCGAGCACCGGCACGCTGTTCTCGCCAAACGGCCCGACCCGCACAGGCACCTGCTCCAGCTTATTGCCCTGGCCGACACGCCACACGTAGGTCGCGCCGTTTTCTGCGGTCAGGGCCGAGAGCGGCACCGACAGGGGGCTCACCCCTTCACTCGGGATAAAGACCCGGGCACTTTGGCCCAGCTCGGCAGGGACTTTGCCTTCGGTGAATGCGATTCGGGCAGCGAAGGTGCGCGATTTTGGATCGGCAGACGGCGACAGCTCACGAATCCGCCCACTGAAGCGCTGGCCCGGCTGCGACCACAGTTCAACCTCAACCGGCAGGCCGATCTTGAAGCGACCAAAGGCTTGCTCCGGCAAACTGATCAGCACCTCACGCTCGCCATCGGCGGCCAGGGTAAACACGGTTTGACCGGCGGCCACCACTTGCCCCACTTCTACCTGACGCTGGGCGATCACGCCGTCTTGTGGCGCGCGCAACACGGCATAACTGGCCTGATTGCTGGCCACGTCCTGCTCGGCCTTGAGCTGCTGGAGCTTGGCTTCACCGGCGCGGTAGAGGTTTTCGGCATTGTCGAACTGCGAACGGCTGACCATCTGGCGGTCGAGCAAGGTTTTGTAGCGATCACGCTCGGCGCGCACCAGATTCAAATTGGCCTGCCCCGCCGTAACTTGGGCGCGGGTAGCATCCAGTTGCAGCCGTACGTCTTGCGGGTCGAGTTCTGCCAGCGGCTGATTCGCCTTGACCCGCTCACCTTCATCCACCAGGCGCTTGGTCACTTTGCCGCCGATGCGGAACGCCAGTTGCGGGTCAAACCGTGCCCGTACCTCACCCGGATAACTTTGCATCGCCAACGCCGAAGGCTGCGGCTGAACCACCAGCGCCGGGCTGACAGTGACTTTGACGGGCTGCTCCTGCCCACACGCAGACAGCAAAAACACCAGACAGACAGGCAAAGCGCGGGGCAAGGCATGGCGCAACATGGGGATGACCTTTCGCTAATGAGGCTTGGAATATTTATACTGGACGGCATGTTATTAATACTAAACTCACCAGTCCAGTAATAAACGGATATGTCTGACGATCATTTACCCCCCACTGCACTCGGACGCCCCAAGGACATGGCAAAACGCCAGGCCATCCTTGATGCGGCGAAATCCCTGTTTCTGACCCATGGCTATGCCAACACCAGCATGGATGCGGTCGCGACCCTGGCGGGGGTCTCAAAACTGACGGTCTACAGCCATTTCACCGACAAAGAGACGCTGTTCTCCTCGGCGATCCTCGCCAAGTGCTCTGAACAGTTGCCGGATTTGTTTTTTGAACTGCCCGACGGCGTGCCGATTGAAACGGTCTTACTCGCCATTGGCCGGGGGTTTGTGGCGCTGATCAACAGCGAAGAGTCGCTCAACCTGCATCGATTGATGGTGACCCTGGGCACCCAGGACCCGAAGCTGTCGCAGATCTTTTTTGAGGCGGGGCCGGAGCGGGTGGTGCTGGAAATGGAGCGCCTGCTGAACAAGATTCACCACACCGGTGCCCTGTGCATTGAGCGCGCGCATTACGCGGCGGAGCACTTCTTCTGCATGCTCAAGGGCTCACCCAACTTTCGCCTGCTGTATGGCTACGGCGGCGTGCTGAGCGACGAAGAAACCGAGGCCCATATACAGGAAGTGGTCGAAGTGTTTATGCGGGCTTATCGGGCGGACTGAACACCGCGTTGACTGGACTGCCCTCACCCCAACCCTCTCCCGGAGGGAGAGGGAGCTGATCATCGGTGATCTTGCGCCTGCATGCGGTCAGTTCCCTCTCCCTCCGGGAGTGTATGGACCGGGGACATAGCGAACACAATGTGTAGTGGTCAACTAATTCCGGACACCTCGATAGGTTGTTTCCACGCCATCGCCCGTTCGTAATCGGTCGGTGGCAGATAACCCAGTTTTGAGTGCAATCGCTCGTTGTTGTAAAACCCAACGATGTATTCAGTGATGTCGCGTATCGCTTCGGCATGGTTGGCATAATCGCGCCGCCATACTCGCTCCATCTTCAAGCTCAGGAAGAAGCGTTCCATCACTGAGTTATCCCAGCAATTACCTTTACGGCTCATGCTTTGCTGCATGTCGTTTCGAGCCAGCAGCGCTCT
>NZ_JBEOPQ010000040.1:0-51900 GCF_040310285.1 Pseudomonas sp. HY2-MNA-CIBAN-0224
CTTCATGCGACACCTATGATGCACACTACGACTGTATCCTTGAGCAATATCTGTATCATCTCGTAGTGCAGAATTATAATTGCACATTACGTGAGAAATAACAAGCACTTACCTTCATTCATTGCGCATGCATTTGCGGGCCTTACCCACGTTGACGCCCAGGAAAATGTGTCGCTATGCCAACACTTGTTGATGGCCTCCGATACCCCTAGATCCACCGATCTTCACGTAGGCCCGTCTCGCCCACGGGCTAGTGACTCCGAACGTGTCCGTACCGTATACACTTGGCACAGGCTATCTGCCATCACGACTATTAGCTTTCGCAATGGACACTCCATGGATTACAGACGCATCAGAGGCATGGATTCAGGACAGCGCCTCGCATTTGAAGAACTCGTTTGCCAGCTAGCCCGACGTGAACCACCAGCCGCTGACGCGGAGTTCAGGCGAATAGAAGGTGCTGGAGGAGATGGGGGAATCGAGGCGTACTGGTTGCTCAGTGATGGAAGCGAGGTTGGTTATCAAGCTAAATACTATACGAAATCGGCTGATATAAACTGGGCTAACATTGACGACTCCGTGCGGCGAGCCTTGGAAACGCATCCAGGATTGTCCAGGTATATTGTCGCTCTCCCCTGTGACCTGACTGATAAGACTGGCAAGCAAGGTGGCGGCAACACAGGTTGGGAACGCTGGCACTCTCGAAAGGAAACATGGGGAAAGCTCGTTGCGCCGGGTAAACATGTCGACTTTATTGCATGGACGGCCTCAGAGATCACGGATCGACTCACCCATCCGAATGCGGAGGGGTTGCGCAGATATTGGTTCGGCGACGTTGAGTTCTCACCAAAATGGTTTTCCGATCACATTGACCTAGCAGTCAAATCGCTGGACGAAAGATACCATCCTGAAGACCATGTGGAAGTTGGCATTGAAAGAATATTCAAGGTCATATTACGAGACGATAGCATTGTCTCCGAGATCCAGGATCACTTTTCAAAAATACAAAAAGCCGCCCAACTTGGAGACATTGAGCAGTCATTCGAAGGCAGCTTAGAGCTTATTGAGAATATCCACGCCAAAACAATTGACTTGGAGAAACTTAGCCTCGCATTTACTTCAGACGCCTACAGAGTCTGGCCTGTAGCGGCAGCCTTAGAGATAATCGAGTCTATTTCAGAAAGCGTCCATGATCTAGAAAGATTTTTTTGGCGAGCGAAGCAAGAAAAGGCGAAGGAACCAAAGTCCAGCAGCTCCTCATTGGACTATATAGAGTACCGACTGCGAGATCTCAGTGGTGCAGCATACGCCTTCAGATCACTCATCGAGGGTCGATACATTTCTGCGGAATCAGGTCGCAGCATCTTCATATTTGGAAAAGCGGGAACGGGAAAATCGCATCTGCTGGGTAACGTAGCGCAGAACGCCATATCAGAGGGCAGAGCTGTCGTCCTGATACTTGGCCAACAGCTAAACGGCGACAGCGTCTGGGCTCAGTTTTCAAAGCGCCTGGGAGTCGGAGACATTAATCCTGACGCATTGCTTCAAGCACTGAGTGCCGCCGCAGACGTTACCGGCAAGCGCGGATTGATCCTGGTGGATGCGGTAAATGAGGGGGCTGGATTAACTCTCTGGCGTAATGAGCTTGCAGAGTTCGTGGCAAGAATCGAACGCCACCCGAACCTAACGCTGGCCTTCAGTTGTAGGACTGAATACATTCCTTACATTATCCCTCCTGCGGTAAGTGAGAAGGTTCCGGCGTTCCGAATTCGCGGATTTGAGACACAGGAAGAGCAGTCCAGAGCGGCTCGAATATACTTGGGAAAGCGCGGCATATCTCAACCGAACACCCCATGGTTAGCTGCCGAGTTTGTAAATCCGCTTTTTTTGCGTAGCGCCTGCGTTGCTCTTGAAAGGGAAAATCAAAAGTGGTTCCCCAAGGGTTTGGTCGGCACGAAGCAGGTTTTTTCGTTCTATACGAAGAGTATTGCTCGCAACTTGGGTGCCGGTAGGGATGGTAGCGATGAGTTGGTAAGGCCGACGAACCAGGCACTCGCTGCTATTGCATCAGAGATGGCTGCAAACAGACGGGACTATGTCCCGCATAGCGACGCCATACGTATCGTCGATGGGAGGTTCCACGCATACCCGGCACCTCCGGGAACCACATGGTTTGAAATTCTCCAGAGAAACGGATTATTCAGGCTTGATCCAGATCCCAGGGAAAGGAGAGCCGATCCTTTTGCCGCCCCTGAAGACATCGTTCGCTTCAGCTTCCAGAGACTTCAAGACCACTTGATGGCCTCAGTGATACTGGAGACGGTAATCAATCCTGCTGATGCACTGAAATCTGGTGCCCTGAAATTCATCCATGATGATGAAAGCATTCATGGTGACTGGGTGGGATTGGTCGACGCCCTGTCGGTGCAACTGCCTGAGCGTTTCAATCAAGAGCTGCTCGATCTGTTACCAGGCGATATCAATGCATGGGCGAATGATCCAGCAGTCAATGATGCCTTCATAGAAAGTCTTAGGTGGCGCAATAATGAGTCGTTCACCGACCGGACGCTCGAGCTATTCAACGCATTCCTGGAGGTTGAAGATGGGTATTTCGACATTATCATCCAGGTCAGCGCGAGTGCTGGGCACCCCTGGAATGCAGAAGCACTGCATAAGCGGCTAATTGTCCTTGAAATGCCGAAGCGGGACGCATACTGGACTGTGCACGCGAATATTCTCCCGTTAGACGAGGGGGCTACTGCCAGGCGGCTCATAGAGTGGAGCGCTCTCGAGCAAAGTGAGCAGACAGACTCTGAGGTACAGTACCTTTGCGCGATAATCCTCACATGGTTCCTTGCTAGCTCTAATCGGGAGCTGCGGGACAAGGCCACCAAAGCGCTTACCTCGCTGATGATCCGCAACCATTCTCTGTACGCGAAGCTTTGTGATGACTTCGCCGCAGTGGACGACTTGTATATCCTAGAGCGCCTGCACACAGCAGCCTTCGGCGCGTGCTGTGTCAGCAATTGTGAACGGCTTCTGCGCCCCTTTTCTGAGGTGACCTACAAGGCTGTATTCGACCGAGTGGACGTCCCCGCGTCCATCCTGCTTCGAGACGCCGCCCTTGGCATTATCGAGCTCGCAGCTTGCAAAAACTGCTTGCCGGAAACCGTGGACATTCAGAAGGCCCGTCCACCCTATAACTCGAGAAGCATTCGGCTTTCCGTTACAGAAGATGCGCTCGAGAAGGCTGCCAAGCATGCTGGCGACTCTCAGATACAGAGCTCATGCGCCCAGTGGGGTGGCGACTTTGGCTGCTATGAAATACGACCTCGCGTAACTTCGTTCCTGAATATCTCGCTGAGCACGCCTGAGCCCCTGACCCCCTCTGAAAGATCTGAAATTTTTGAGCAAGAAGTCATCGACCATTGCCCTGAACGCGTCGAACTCCTTGAGATGATGCATGCCTTCACGCCGACCCGTTTCCGCGATCTTCTTCAGCGCCGGCAGGGCACAACTGCACCTGATTACTCTGAAAGCTTTAAGGCGTGCGAGACACTCCTTCTAAGAATGCTGAGCACAGGTGAAAAGGCAAGGTATCGCAAGGAATATAAGCCGCGATTCAATGCCCCCGAGGAGCGGCCTGACCAGCTACCGCATATCGATGTGACTGCAGCCCAGCGCTGGGTCGCAAAGCGTGCCTATGGCCTCGGCTGGACGAAGGATTTGTTCCCCGAAGATCGGAGCAGGCGTCATGATTACAGTCGGGACAGACCGTTGGTTGAGCGTATTGGTAAGAAATACCAGTGGCTGGCTTTGGATGAGCTTCTCTGCAGCCTTGCGGATAACAAATGGATGTCCGAACGCGCCCTCCATGGATCGCGTCAGTATGCTGGGCCTCTCGATGTAGGTTTCCATAGAGACATAGATCCGACAATCCTACTAGCCTCCGAAGAGGCGCCTAGCCCGGAAGATTCCATTCCCAGATCCGAAATCACCATGCGACAGACCTCAGAACAGGAACTCGGGAAGTGGCCTTTCGAAGAGGATCCGGCTTTGGGTATGGCAAGCCTTGTCAGCAGGACGGATGCGAAGGGCCGGGCCTGGATAGTCCTACATGAGCATCGGTCGGTATCAGAGCGGTACAAAGATAAGTCCAGCCGCGAGCATGGGCTTAGAAAACAGGAGTGGCGCTTTTTACTGCCAGTAATCGTAAAGCGTGAGGATGAACAGAGACTCATAAAATACATCCGTATGGAAAAAGAGGTTCGAGTAGACAACTGGTCAACCCGAAATGCGACGGACGATGGCTATCTGCTGGAAGCCCCTTGGCGTTCGACGTGGGATCAAGAGCAGTGGTCAACCATGGACTTTCACAATATTGGTGAGGTTGAGATTGCCTACCCGTGTTTCCGTTACCACTGGGAGTCTCATCTAGATGCGTCTCTGAACGACGGCGCTCACGCTCTGATACCTGCACCATGGCTCGCAAAACGACTAGGGCTGACGCCGCATCAGTCCAACTCAAACATATACGCTGACAGCTCT
This sequence comes from Pseudomonas sp. HY2-MNA-CIBAN-0224, assembly GCF_040310285.1. Classification (NCBI taxonomy): domain Bacteria; kingdom Pseudomonadati; phylum Pseudomonadota; class Gammaproteobacteria; order Pseudomonadales; family Pseudomonadaceae; genus Pseudomonas; species Pseudomonas sp. HY2-MNA-CIBAN-0224. Next base: position 4,549 of record NZ_JBEOPQ010000040.1, read on the forward strand.
GGCAGAACACTTTTCGTCAGCGGGCAGAGTCCTGACGACGGCTCTCATGCTTTTATAGATCAGGGTCTGTTTGACTCCTTTCTCGAGGAAGACGGTCTGTCCTGTGTATGGATTTTTGTCACAGAACGGGGCGCTTGGCCAGGCGGTGGAAACAGCCATGCCTCCTGGCGTCGATCTGAAGGGGTCGTTTGGTTTAGCAAGCGCGCTCCACAGCTGCAACATTGGAAAAGGGATGTGGACAAGGGAGAGCCAGGAGAGGCATCCGACCTGGATTCCTGAATTAGGGGCAGCCGGAGTGGTCACCAGGTCGAGGTTCAGCATTAGTTAGCTGGGCTAGCCTCGACTTGATGGCTGATGACGGTTCGAACAGTGCGTAGCCAAACAGGAAGTAGCTCATGTCTAACAGGAAGAAAAAGCCAAATCGCTCCGGGAAAGTTACGTCGTCACTGGCAGATCACAAAAGGGTTGGCAAAGCGCTCATACCCCCCATTATGCAGATCACAGGGATGAGCTTCTCGTCATGGGCGAACAATCGCCTACCGGAGATGCTTTGGGCCTGCCTGGTCATTACCGTAATTCCCCGTGAAGAGGCAATCGAGGTTTTTCGGGACATCGCTTCCATCGGCATTCGCTATCGACGTGATGATGACCGCGAACAGGAGCCAAAAGAAGCACTGGGCTGGACGCTTCGCCACTCTGATTTACCGAACCAGCCGAGAGAACTCTTCAACGCCCTCGTGAGCCGGGTGCTCCACTGCCATTCAGGCTTGCAAGCGTTGCGTCCGTTACTGCTCCTCGAAAACCTTCCAGGTCGAGACTGGTGGAAAGCAGCACTCGCTGCTGAAGCAACCGAGGACGACTGGCAGACCCTTGGCCAGGCGGTACTGAAAACCTTTGACCACCAGTCCCAAGAAGCAACGGATGTGCGCTGGTTAAGCGTACTGTTCAAGCTAGGGCTAGGGGAAATCTTCGTCATGGAGGAGATGAGGGAGCGGATTCAGGAAATTATCGAATATCCACACCGGGGAGATATGAGATCAGTCCGACCCTCCATTAGATCCATGGAAATGGCTGTAATCAGCCTTAAACCGGATCAAGAACCTAGCCTCTGGCCCGAATTATTTTGGGCTTACACACTGGAACATACCCACTGCCTCCCAGCTCCGTTGGAGGCCAGAGGTGAATCTGCCCATGACCCCAAAATCTTGGGCAAGACGATCAATGATGTCCGTGAAGGTTTACTGGCTCACTGGTTCACGAGCTTGAGCACCACTGGCCTGAATCAGAAACATGATGGCGTTTTCGGGTTCGGGTTCTTCGCTCTCGCCTGCTTAGCCGAAATAAGCATGGGGCCGTTGAGCTCAGCCATTACCGGAAGGCTACTGCTTCGATCTCTCACTGAGTGCAGGATCTCGCTGGCTTACCTAGTACGCTGTGGGAACGACGAGATGTGGAAAAAATTCCGTTCCTATGGCGCCGGCCAAGCCAAGCTGGCACTGCTCAAGCACGAGGAGATGGCCGGTCAGAAGGCTCGGTTTGTGACCCAACAGGCTTTGGAAACCTTGGCGAACGAAGACTACTTCCAAGAGTACGTGGAGATCGATCTGGGCCATTGGGCCGGTAAAGATCTTCGCAGGCTAGCAGAGGAGTCAGGCACGAAGGATGACTACGACAGGTACTACGGTTGGGCCTCGGGCTTCGTCCATGGACAATGGGGTGCAATAAGGGACAGTAACTTCACTCACTGTCTGAACCCTCTGCACCGGTTCCATCGCATCCCACTGCCATACCACCGGATGCTAGAACCTACCATTGCTGATGCGTTGCATTTAATAAATGCCATTCTTGCCGACGTGAACACTGCGTACCCTGGATTTGATACGCGCTTCGAGATCGAGGACGCACCGAGGGATGATGAGAACAATGCGGCGGCTCCTAAAGAGCCTGCATAGGCTGAGGTTTGGGGATAAACGGGATTCATCTGCTGGTTAATAATGATCCCGAATCGGGATATTAAGCCTCTAAAACTGGCTTAGTGTCCCTTTTCGGGCACATTACACGACCCTTCAATCTCGAGCCGTGTTTGGTCATTGTTTGAACAGCTTATCCAGTGTCACGAACGCAGCGCCTGTCTCTGCCGCTGCTCTTACTTGCCGCCCATAGCCCAATCTTTCGGAACCATCGTAGACGCTCCGCAGATTGCCATGCTAATTTCTATGCCCCTGATCTCCCTGGATCAAACGGTCGGCTCGTGAAGGCTCCAGTGCCACAGGTTGCAACACCACTTTTTCGCACGCATTTCGACGATAGTCAGCGGGCAGCCGACACCCTGACGCTACCGGAGAACTGCTATGCGCGTCCCAGTCTATCCAGACGACCTGATCCGAAATCGTGGCTTCAAAAGCCTGTCCAAGCAGTTGCAGCAGCACTGGTGTGGCCCAGCCCCAATCTCACTTGCAGATGCTCAAAAAGCGCTCGCGCAGGGACTAGGTTATCTGAGCTTCCACGATCTCAGCGAGACGTCAAAAGTCTGCCCGCCAGATGAGCCTGTGCCGCATGAAGCCGATGTCAGGAAGGCAATTGGTTCAGCCATCAAAGCTACCCTGCAGGCAGAAACATCGCCGCCTGTGGATCGACAGAAGCTGGAACGGCTCGTGAACGATCTCTCCCTGAAAAAACTCCTAGCCTTTAAACGTGTGCAGGTTTCTCCCGCTGCTGGTCATGGCCTACTACCAAAACTGGTTATCCAGACTCAGCAAGGGTTGATCAAAGAACATGTTCAGACCTTGGAAAAGATCCTTGCCGAATCGGGCGACTTGAGAGATCGGGCGCTGTTTGCATGCATGCTGGGTGGGCTGCGGGCAAACGAGTTCCTATCGGCGAGGATGCAACAGGGTGCTGCGGTGTATAGCGTGAAGAGCCGTGATACCAAGCATGTACTCGATGCGATTCCTGATAGGTACAGGTCGATACTTAAGGAGTACATCAAGGTCTCAAGGCTGTCAGACGGAGATTATCTTTTCCGTGCGGGTAATGCCTCTGGGCGTCCGCTGTCGGTTATAACTCTGAGAAAGATCTGTTTCTCCTGGACTCGCAAAGGGAATATTGATGCGAGCTTGCTCACACCTTATGGCATCCGCAAAACCACGGACAATTACGCCGACTTTTTGCGCGAAATGGGCGTGAGGATGGGCCACCACTCAGTGAATACGTCCTTGGCATATGGAGTCGGTTTGCCGAAAACCAGTAGCACTGTTCACTAGGCCTAACCTTGGGAATGGTTTCGCGACTAATTTGCGAGGCCATTGAGTATTCCTGTTTTGGGCGAGCCCCCTGTTGGGGTACGGCTGTCGTGAACCCAATCTTGGCTTCGCCAATGTTGGGCCCTCCGGGCGTCCATCCTCAGGACTTTGGCCCATCCTATGCCGGCGCGCTCCGCTTACGGTCACGACCGATACCTGAGCAACGCTCCAAGCCACTTCCTGCGAAACCAGCCCGACGATGCCCTTCCCGCTGGCTATTGCGAAGTGAATTTTCCTGACCTATGATCGGGTCAGGCGGTGATGGTCGCCTGGCGCCTGTTTCGCGAAGCAATAGCCCATCGTTTGACATCTTCCAGCATTACATCGGCATGTCCCTAACCAGACGCTGCCCGGTGAACAGGCAATCGGACACCTAAGCGTCGTAGATTTAGGAACCTTTGCCATGTCTGATTTTTCCCCGCTAAACATCTTCAAATCCCAAGCTAAAAAGCTTGCTCATGATCAGGGCCTGAAGCTTTCTGTCGCTCAAGAAACCCTTATTCAAAAAGCAGGCTTCGCTGATTACCATGAGTTTTCTGTAGTCGCCCAACGGAACCCCAAGGATGCGCGTCTGATGGTGGCTGTTTTTGGGATCAAAGACTTTCACCAAGCGATCCATGAAGACGACGTCTACGCCCATCTGGATCTAGAACTGGAGGATCAGCTCTCCGGCGCGATTGCGGACACCAATGCGAGTGGATTCACTATTGATACTCTTGAAATTGAAAACGCTGACTACAGCGACGCAACCGGGAAGCTTACTTTAGAAGTCTCCCTGACCTACCAGGGGCAGCAAGATCAGGAGAGGATGTATCACGGTGCAGCCTTCTATCTCAAAGCCACGGTCGAATTGCTACGCCGTGATGGTATATGGCTACTTGCTGACGAGGGCGTGGTCATCTCCAGCAGTGAGTCTGATGCTGATCGCGACCGTAGATCTGAATGGGAGCACTGGGCCCAAGTTGAAGAAGCTGAACGCGGCAACCGCAAAACCATGGCCCAGGCCCTGGCGAATGAGCTGGAGATTTCTATCGACGACGCAGAGCTTCTAGCCGATTCGGAGGTCACGGCCAACGAATCGGATGAGGGCCTCGTATACAGTTACTGGATCAATTTTGAACCCGTAGCCGAGGGTAAAGTGAGAGCAGACCTCCTAGCGCGATTCGGTTCTCTTGAGTACGAGCTTGGCCCGAACTTCTTCGACGATATTGAGCACGAATTCTGAGGTTGACCAGGTGATGGCCGGCGCAAACGCTGGCCATTCAAAACGCTCTCTGCTTTATCCAGCCAGTACAAAACAAGCTGCGCATGTCGACAAGAACCATGGTGCTCGTGGGGGACAGTGCGCATCGCCACTTTCCAGCTACGCTGAGGCTCCATGCCCACCGTAGATAGGGAATTCCGGCCATGCACTCCTTGAGCAAAATACACATCAAGAACTTCCGCTCGTGCAAGCAAGTGTTTTTGCCTCTGGGTGATTTCACCCCACTGGTCGGTCAGAACAACGCGGGGAAATCCACCATCCTCGACGCGATCAGATTGGTGTTAGCACCAAAGGCATTTGCGAAAACAGACGCTAATGACCCCAGCCAGCCAATCATCATCAGCGCCTGCGTGTCAGGGATTACAGAAGAGCTGATTGCACAAATCCCTGAAGCCAAACATCAAGCCGCGATTACCCCCTACTGCATCAACGGTGACCTTTGGATAAGGATTTCTGCGTCAGGCTCGACAAAACCGACCACGGAAGTTTGGGAAAATGCGGATCTAAATGATCAGGGACTACCTGCTTCCTGGCGCTCATACCCGACTGGCCTACCTCAAGCCATTTCTGCACTGTTGCCTGAAGCGTTGCATATCCGTGCCATGGACGACGTCCAGGAAGATTTAGGTAAAGGGAAGGCTGGAAGCACAATCCGAGGACTACTGGATGAGATCATGGCTCCCATCCTCACGGCTCACCAGGAGGTTCAGGATGCCCTGACAGCGGTGAGGAATATTCTAGGCTCTGACGGAGAAAACCGATCTCCTCTACTGGCTGAGTTCGATACCAGTGCCACCAATGCCCTCTCAAGCTTCTTCCCCGGCCTACTGTTAAATCTCGACGTACCCTCAATCGATGTGAAGGAATTTTTCAAGAGCGGTGATTTGAATGTGACCGATGAGATATCTGGTCAAACTAGACGATTCGACACCTTAGGCAGCGGTGCACAGCGTGCAATACAAATGGCCTTGATCCGACTTTTGGCCGACATCCGCAAAACCCGCGATCAAGACCTCTCTCGCCGCCTCCTCCTGATCGACGAGCCCGAGATTTTTCTTCACCCACAAGGTGTCAGAGGCCTTAGGGAAGCACTCCATGTGCTTTCGAAATCTGGCTACCAAGTCGTATTCACTACCCATTCGCCATTGATGGTGAGCAGAGATAACGCGCCTGAAACGGTGATCGTGCGCCGATCAAGGGAGAATGGATCCGAGGTTCGGATTCCGATGGGTACGGCGGTTACTCAAGCTATAGCAGAGGCTCAAGCCCAATCTCGAACGCTTTTTGAGCTCGGAAATATTGCGGAGATCTATTTCGCTGAAAAGGTAATTTTGTGCGAAGGCAAAACCGATCAGAGACTGCTACCCCTCATATACGAAAAGCTCTATGGCGTCAGCCCAGAGCTCGAACGGATATGTTTCGTTGCCCTCGGGAGCTGCACCGCTATCCCTAAAGGCTTTTCTGTACTGACGGCAATGGGCATCAAGTGTGGCGTGATCGCTGACTTAGATTTTGCATTCACCCACGCTAGGGGCCCCTGGCTCCCGAAGGAATGCGAAGAGATGGATAACGTCAAATCTGCACTTCAAGTAGTCAGCCGAACCGAAGGTTTCCAGCTTGGAGGGAATGGAATGCCTCAGAAATCCCAGAACGGAACCGCAGCGGACTGTTGGGCTGCCTTCGCAAGGCATACTGAAGGTCAACCGCTCGCAAACGCCGCTCATGAGGCTATGAAAGCAAGATTTTCAACTTGGGTCTGGCCAATGGGATGTATTGAGGATGCCTTGAACATTGTGGAAAAGGGGGAAGCCGCCATTATCGCCCAGGAAGATAATATTCGAAGCTGGCAGCCGGAGACGATAGATCAAGAATATCCCGTTTTCCGAAGCACCCTTGATTGGATGCGAGCTATCTGACCGCTTACCTCATCGTAATGCTTCCGCTCGGGAGCATTACTCCAGCTAGTGCGTCAAACCTGCTAGCTCGCTGCGACCGTCTGTAGCTGTCCTATCTCCGCAGTGAAGCTCTGGCTCATCAGGTATCGACGCTTCGACCAGACCAGCGCGGCAGGAACACTAGCTACCTTGAGAATTCCATTACGCGGACTTGATGCGCCAAATGAGCGAGAGGATGGGGCACCACTCAGCAAACATGTCGTTGGCATACGCAATCGGACTGCCGACAACCAGGATCCCTTAGCTTTTGACCAATGGATGAGAATCCAGCGACCATAACACCGGCACCCAAATGAGATCCTGCCCTAAGGAATGCTTATGATCACCAGTTCCCTCGCTGAGCGATTGCGTAAGACTCAGCATGTCGTTGTCTTCACTGGGGCGGGTGCTTCAGCAGAGAGCGGCATCCCGACGTTCAGAGATGCGCTGACGGGGCTCTGGGAGCGCTTTGATCCTGCACAACTTGCGACTCCTGAAGCCTTTCGTGCAGACCCGAGCCTGTGTTGGGGATGGTACGAGTGGCGTAGGAACAGGGTCATCCAGGCGCAGCCAAACGGGGCACATCGTGCCATCGCTGAGCTTTCCAAGCATGTGCCCAAGCTGACTGTGATCACCCAGAACGTTGATGATCTTCATGAGCGGGCCGGCAGTCAGGATGTGATTCATTTGCATGGCAGCCTGCACTCTCCTCGGTGCATCGATTGTGGGCTGGCGTTCACATTGCCTCTCACGTCTGACGTGCTGCCGGAGGATGGACGTCGGATTGAGCCGCCGCGATGCTGTGTCTGCAACGGGTATGTTCGACCTGGCGTTGTTTGGTTCGGGGAGATGCTGCCTGAGGACGCATGGAGCGTAGGTCTCGCAGCTGCAGAGGGTTGCGATGTTTTCCTTTCGATTGGTACGTCCGGGTTTGTTTACCCTGCAGCTGAGCTACCACTACGTGCTTTAGGCCACGGGGCGACTGTTGTTCACATCAACCCTGTGCGGTTCGATATCAGCAGTCAGGAGCATTTTCTTCAGGGCCCTGCTTCGGTGATGATGCAGAGCCTACTTCGCGAGGCATTCGGCTGATTTCCTACCTCGTAGTTTGATCGCGGTTCACATTGCTTCTGCATTGAACCTGGCCCTCCGGGCGTCCATCCTCAAGCTTCGGTTCGTCCTGAGTCGGCGCGCTCAGCTTGCGCTTCGGGCCCGGCTGTGGAACTCCGCTCAGCCCTTTAAGTCATGGTGGAGTTTTCGTCCAAATCTATCTTATGAGAGCAGGGTCACAACCTAGTACGTGCGCCAGTAACTCATATGATATGGCTGAATTAGCCATCTCTAAATAGATTCAGTATAACTCACATTCCCAAGGGATATAAATGAAGCCTCCAACTTGACTGCTGCTATTGCCCTTTTTCTTGTTGCAGGACTCGCATAAGGTCTGGAGGTTCGTAGGATCGGTGGTTCCACCTTTACTGATAGGTACAATATGGTCGATTTGAGGCTTAAGGGAAGTATCAAAGACACCTGTAAGGCTATTTGAGCACTCCGCGCATCGGCCATTCTCTCTATAAAACAAGGCATCTCTAAGCCATGCTGGCCAAGAGCTGGAGCGCTTAAGCCTGCCCTGCGCATGCACATATAGGGGATATTGAGAAGGATTTATATCAGCAATAGCATCAGAAATCCGCTCCCCAAAACAACGCATCAATTTTTTGTCGTTAAATAGTATGCAAAATACTTCATGCGTAATTCTTTTCAAGGGTTCCTGCAATAACTCAAAGAGGTAGTCCTTTTGCTTTGAGATGTCGGAGTATTCCTCATCTGAGAAAGGGATTTTAAAGTGCTGTAGCAGTCTCGAGGACTCCAGCACAAACTCTTCGTCAGCCTTCCTGCGAAGGTAATTCCACTCTTCCCATAAACAGTTCTGAGCGAATCGATGAAGCAAAGTCCATTTGTATGGCTTGAAAGCGATTCTAAAAAAATCCTCGTCAATCGCTAGTGCATCCTCGAATGAGAGAAGGTCATGTCCGTAGCGCTCTTCAAAGGTTCCTAGTATACGGTGCCGTATAGCGTCCGCTGAGTTCAATGCCTCTGCAGAGTGGGGTGGTGAATATGCCAATGCTCTTGCCTTATCAGAGGTCGCATTTGGTTTTTTTTACTATACGGATAGATCGCGATTTCAGGCTGATTCATCTTCGTGAGGTATCCACTTTGGCTTGGCTACTCGTGACCCGAAGACGAACCTACCTATTGAGACTGTCTGGGCGCCGAATTCCAGTGAGGAGTGGTCGAACACTGGCGACAGCGCACTATGCTCTTGAATCATTTCCTCCTGTCCTGGCTTTTGGGCAATGACAGCTCCATAGCCGAAGCGACAGGTTTGGGTGTTTACAGAATGTACCCATTCAACGTCTGGTATTTCACCATGCATAAGCCCCTCCGCGCAGTAGCGCTCTCGGTATTCTTTAGCCCCAAACAACATCATGTGGGGACTGATGGGAAACTGGATCGCTATCGGCCCATCAGGGGAAATGGCATAGGGATTCTGGCTTTCGATTGGGATTGATGGGTCGTACCAAGCAACTGGATTGTCACTTGTGAGAAACGGCACGTCTGATGTGTTATGGATAATGGCCAGGCCAACCGTATCGAAAAGCTCCCCGATCTTCTTGATAAGGCCAGGCATCGCATGAATGCTTTGATGAGGGTCGATGGATACCTCGACCTTGTCGAGGATGTCTTCAAAACCTAGGGGTGGCGGTGAGAGCTTTCCATTCCTCACCAGCGCTTTCATCGTGTCCTTAACGGTTGCCGCAAATGCGGCCTCAAACGCATCTCGCGCCGCAGGCACACGAGCTCGCTGAAGCGCAACAAATTGGATGAAGGGCTCAATGTCATCGTTTATGGACTCTTTCCGAGCCAGCCTTTCAACGAGAACTGGCCATGCGGACTCTACCTCACAGAAGATGTCCTCGAGGGCGTTATTGTCATGACCGCCTTCGGGTAGCGGTTGCGAATAGTAATAGCGCTCAAACTGCGTTGTATCTGGCCTGGCAGGGAGCGCCCGTCCAGGGTTGTCTTTACGGTAAACGAGAACTTGGCCACCCTGATTCGCGAACGCTTTGAGATACGCTTTGGGAACGAAGTGATGGCGTTTTTTTTGCTGAGTAGAGTTCACTGCTCACCTAGATATCAATAAAGAATACGACGCTGACTGAATGCTCCAACTGCTCCATAGCAAGGGATCAGGGTTCCTCATCTTCACCACGAATCCAATTGTGATCAGGAACGATCAGTGTGCCAATAAGGCCATCAGCTTGCTTTCTCAGGAATTCCTCATGCTGAGAAATTGCCAGTGCAAGCATCTGGATTGCAGACCTCGCGACTCGCAGGGCATCCAGAGCCTCGTCGACAAAATCTGAGTGGTTGAGATGCTCAATTTCCGGAGCCTGCCTCGCTAGTGCGGGATCACCAAGGTCATGGAGCACCAGGAATCGATGTGTACCCGAATTTCGCAGATTTTTCTGTGAGCGGAGAATTCCGTCTACGCCGTTATAGTCTTCTGCCAGCTCGGCCAATCCGTACATTGCGTATACGCCTGCCCGAATCAGCACCTCAACTTTCTCTACAAGCCGAGTACCTGTTTTCTTGTCTTCGGGATCCCGCCACAGCCTCCCGAAGCTCACTTTTTTTGGAGCTAACCCAAGCTCGAAATAGGAGTTCGCTGTTACGGCTACCTTGTCGAGCAGGTCAAGGGCTGTCCGGTGCGCCAGTATAAGTGCCGAGGTTTCAGGGCCGTATAGAGCATAGTCAAGAGTGTCTGCAAACTGTCCTGTCTTAGGCCAAACGCTTTCGTCTCTTGCACGCCATGCTAATTCTCGGGCGAGCAAAAAATCGCTCTTCAACATATTGAACATAGCAAACAGTGGCGGTGGGCTAACTCCCTTTTCTGGCTCACGCTCGAGAATACCTGGGAGCGTGAGCCAATCGAGCTTACCCAAAGATGGATCGACGAGTTCGACAGCTGGAGCAAGGGTGAGACGCTCCTCCTCCACCCATCTGATGAATGGATCGGTGTGCTCAGACCGAGATGGCGGATCGCTTAGCTCACTGGCGAGCGCTTCAACCTTGGCCACTACGTTCGCCCCGGCGTATTGGAGGATTCGCTCCTTATTTCGAAGCGCCTGCCTGGCTAGCATCACGGCTTCCATGTGGGTTAGCTCTGAGCAGCCTCCACGTTTAAAAAGCCACATTAGATCCAATGCCGCGCAAAAGGCGGCGACGCCGTTCGTTGGATCAACCTTCAATGCGGAAAGGCGTGCGTCATGAGCCTCAGAAAGCCGGTAGGTTTTTGCGAACAGATTAGCGATGTTAGTCCAAGCCTGGGTGCGTAACTCCAAATCGGCATTTACATCCTGTACCACCCTCCAGTAGTGCCTTCGAGCTTCGGCTCTGTATGCGCGAGTCTGCTCCTGATGATCTACCCACTCCGAATCAGCGCTGCCACAATTTGCTGCTTCCACGAGCCCATTTGCCAAGTTGTAGGTGATATCTACTGTTGGGTACAGGTCGTGAAGCTCGCGGTATAGCTCGACTCCTTCATCGATTGCATCCCGGCGCCCAAGCGAAGCGCCGGCATTAACCAGTGTGGCCGCACGCAAGGACATCCAATTAACGCGATCAGGCCTATCTAGATCGATTTCACGTGCGTGTTGCACTGCAAGTGCGGGATCAGCATCCACCAAGGAACAGAGGTTGGATGACAGCTTTGAGAGCTCGCTCAACATGTGGTGCCTCCTTTGAAGGTGAACAGATCAGCGATGGTGGCATGTCTTAATCATCCGCAAATGCTTCAAGGGCAGTGAGCAGCTTGGCCAGCTCAGTCAGGTTGCCTGCAGTGACGATGTCGTATTCCCCCCGACTACTCAGCCGATAAATCTCGCGTGCCTTCTTAACGCGCTCCAGTAGAGGGACGACGATGCCTGACGCTCGCTCAAGGAAGTCATTAATGTCCGCTCGTGTTTGGGGAATTTTGTAACCCTTGACCGCGCTAGAGATGATCACCCCTGCATCGCGAAGCTTGGCAACGCCACTTGAGCGAATTCTCTGGCCGCTGACCTCGCCGAGCCCGCTGTCTTTTAGCTGGGCCATGATTTCCGTAGTCAACACGTAGTCCTTGGTGACGAATTCGCTCTGAAATCTCAAGAAACGCAAGATGCTTAGCTGCAGGCGCTCATCTTCATCAGGGTGCTCACCAACCCGCTCGCTAAAACGGTCTGCTTGGCGGAGAGCTTCCTGGTGTACTTGGTAGTCTGCATATCCCGATTCATTCGTCGGCGGAGGCAGGAGAGACTGGTACTTGGATGGCCACTCGAGCATTCCGAGAGTCAGACTGCGCAGGATCTTCTTGTAGGCGAGAACTGCTTCTTCCGATGCTTTTTCTTCGTAGATCTGAGCCACTGAGCCGGCAAAAAAATCTGCAACCTGAACAAGGACATTGTCCTTACTGGACATCGTCAAGAAAGCATCCTCATCGCCAAACAGGTCGTCAACGAACCGTTCTACAACGTAGCTTCTGAGACTCTCCTGAAATTCCTGCCCACCATGCTCATCTACAACCATCCGGAGATCAGGGTAGGCGCTGAACAGGCGCTCATAAAGCAGTCCGTTCACGTACTTAATGAAGGAGGTTTTGATACGAAGGCCACCATCCTTGTGGATTCGTGACTTATCAACGACGGTGAAATAGAGCTTGAATGGAAGCTCGGCCAGCTCGTTCAAGATCCGGGCACGGCGATCTGAATCTTTGGGCTTCAGATTGCTGGATTTGATCTCGCCTGTTTGAAAATGACGCTCGCGGAGTGCTTCAGCTAGGGCATAAGCAGCTTCGAGGTCTTTCTCTGCCACCAGAATGGAACACACGATGAAGAAACTCGAGCTTCCTCCCTTTGACGTGTCAAGGTCGGAATTCCCGGACTCATCCACGAAGGCATATGTTCTGACCATGAGCTTGCTCCATCAACAACGTACTGAGCGCGGTGGGTCGCCCAATGGCAAGGTGGCGAACTTAGTTCGTCGCAGTGGTAGTGCCTGGAGCGGGGCCTTCACTGAACGTGTAATTGATTACCACGTCATTGCGGATCAAGACGTCGAGGGTTTTCTGAGTGCCCGTAGTCGTTACCTTCATGGTGACCACGTAGCTTTGGGCGTGGGCTGAGCCATTGGTGTAGGTGTAGATCCACTTCTCGTCAGTCTCGCTGACAGCACTCTTGGCGTAGGGCTCACCAAACAGGGACTTCAACTCAGTAGTCGTCGTTTTGCCTTTGGTGATGCTCGCAACACTGGCCGACGGAAAGTCTCGTCCTGCGGTGTAGTGGGACGTAGCGCAACCGCCAAGTGCGACACACATCCCCATTACTGCGATGAGCTTTTTCATACCCTTCCTTGATCGTAGAAAGCTCGTAATCTAGCTCGCAGCCAGGCTAAAAGCCATCACGAGCTGAGTCATCTGCTTTCGTGCTCTCAGGAATTAGAGCTGCCAGCTAGCCGCTGCCAACCGACCTTGATTACATCTCCCCTTGTGGTGTACCTAAAACTGCCTGAAACCTTGCTAAGGCCAGAAGATATAGTTGATAGCTGGGGCGCGAACTACCATCGACATTACGAATAAACTTCTGCGCCGCCCGGCGTTCAATTGACGTAGTAACTGAAGGATTGCACATGATTGCTCGTTGGCGCTGGATAACGAATCAACTCACCAAACGGCTGTGGTTCAGAGCCTCCCTATTCTCCCTTCTAGGGGTGGCCACGGCTCTGCTCGCTGTTGTATTCAAAGACTTCATTCCGGAGTCATTGCCAGCGCGCATCGGCGCAGATGCCGTAGACAAAATTCTGGGGATCATTGCCTCCAGCATGCTGGCCGTCACAACCTTCTCGTTGAGCACAATGGTCACCGCTTATGGGGCCGCGAGCAGCGGAGTGACACCGCGCGCCACCACCTTGGTAATGGAAGACACGACGACCCAAAATGCCCTTGCCACGTTTATAGGTTCATTCCTATTTAGCCTGGTAGGGATCATCGCGTTGAGCACGGGGGCTTATGGCACGCAAGGTCGGGTGTTGCTGTTCGCAGTGACGATAATTGTGGTGATCTTGATCGTTTACACCCTCTTGCGCTGGATCGATCACCTCTCAAAACTCGGACGGGTGGGAGAAACCATCGACCGCGTCGAGAAGGCTGCGATAACGGCAATCACTCAACGAGTTCAGTGGCCATACTTAGGCGGTTCAGCTTACCCGACCAATCTTTCGCTACCTCCTGGCGCAATCACGGTCAAAAGTGAGCTAACAGGCTATGTGCAACATATTGATGTGAGCGCACTTGGAGCCATCGCGCAGGACGATCAAATACAGATTTATCTGGAGGTGCTTCCGGGGACATTTGTGCACGAAGGAATGCCACTGCTCCACATTGTGAGCTTGGGCAACACGAGGGGCGGTGATACCGATACTACAAGAGAGAAGGTTCTAGCGACCCTAACCTTCGGCGTCCGTCGAACCTTTGAAAATGATCCACGCTTCGGACTTTGTGTGCTCTCGGAAATCGCTTCTCGCGCCTTATCGCCTGCGGTGAACGACCCAGGGACAGCCATTGATGTCATTGGCCGGGGAGTGAGAACTTTAACTTGCTGGAGCAAGCCTAACGTATCGAGCTCGCATACAGACCAAGGCTGTAAACAGATCTTTCTCCGAGGGTTGACGGTTGATGATCTGTTCGATGATTTCTTTGCTCCGATCAGTAGGGACGGCGCAGCTTTGCTGGAAGTTAACGTGCGTCTGTTGAAAGCCCTCATCAGTCTCGCTGAAATAAACCCAGCGATCTTTAAAGATGCCTGCTACAGGCACGTGGATCTTCTGATCACTCGTGCAGAGACCACCTTAGCGCTGCAGCATGAGAAGGATCAACTGAGCTCACTGGCTAGAACGATCACGCGGTAGGCTTATTGAGTTGGATTCTTCGGCTTAGTGGCCGCTTCTGCGTTTTCGAGAAAGCCTCGCGCCAATTGCTGATACAACTCAGGCCCCATTCTTGAGCTGACAGCCTTGGCGATCAAAGCTACCGCCATGAGACTGATCACCATACTGTGGCTATCAATCATCTCCATCACAATGATTGCGGAGGTGATTGGCGACTGAGTAACGGCAGCCAGAAAACCAACCATGCAGAGTGCAATAGTGGGCTGAGCGGCCAAGTGAAATAGCTCTGCGGTATTGGCACCGACTGCGGCTCCTACAGCGAGCGAGGGCGCGAAAATACCTCCTGGAATACCAGAGAAGTAGGTCACTACGGTCGCAAGGAAGCGGGTAACAGGGGCGTGCCATGGCAGGACTACATCAGATACGATGACCTGAGAGGTAATGCCGTACCCACTACCGAACGACATTCCACCACTCAGCCAACCCAATATAGCGACGACAAATCCACAAATGCCGGCAAACCACACTGGGTGCAGTCGCCGCCATTGCCAGATGATCAAGTGTGGATGCCGCTGCGGCCATAACAACATTCGGCTGAACAAACCACCCAATAGCCCACATCCAATCCCTATGACTAATGCCGGGACGACTATGTCGTGGTTGATGTCCTGAATGCCGAAGTGACCGAAATAGTTGTAGTTTCCCTGCAAGGCAATGGCAACCATCCCAGATAGGATGATGGTACTAAGAAGAACGCCGCTGGTACGGGTTTCCAGCTTGCGTCCCAGCTCTTCTACCGCGAATGCTATCCCTGCCAGGGGCGTATTGAATGCTGCCGCAATACCCGCTGCACCTCCCGCCAGAATAAGATCCTCGCTGCGTACGATTCGCGCATTGGGCAAGAAACGGTGAAAGAAGTGCATGATGGATGCCGCAACCTGAACTGAGGGCCCCTCACGCCCCGCCGAAAAACCGCCGGTCAGTGCTAGAGTTCCAAGGCTTATCTTGGCAAAAGCAATGCGCAGTGAAACCAGTCTGTTAATGGGCTTACCTTGACGTGCAAGTCGTGTTGCTGCGATTACCTGAGGAATTCCGCTGCCTTGGGCGCCCACGAAAAAGCGCGTTGTCAGCCAGACTACGAGCATGCCGATCAGTGGGGTGTAAATAAAAGGTAGCCACGCTCGCTCAGCGGTCTGTTGAGCAAACTGCGCCAGTGCCATGTCTGCCAGCCTTGCGAAAGCCACCACCAGTAGGCCGGCAATGGTTGCCGCAATCCATAACGTGACCCTGGTGCGCCAGCGCATTGACGCGAAGCCTCGGCGTAACAGCATTATCGGTTTGATCACCCGAAGGGCTTCCTTGAAGTCGCCATATTGACCGCAAGACTAACCAAATAAGCAGCTCGTTCCAAACAGCTTTGGCGGAGCCGCTCGACAGGCTTTTTTTACGCCCATGGGTATTCACCTATTCATTGATAGGACTAATACCTCCAAAAAACCGGTGTTACGAGTACCAGGACGGTGAGTATCTCCAGCCGCCCCAGCAGCATGCCAATGGTAAGCAACCATTTTGCAGCGTCAGGTAATGACGAGAAATTACCAGCAGGCCCGATGATTGTGCCTAAGCCTGGCCCCACGTTGCACACTGCAGTAGCAGCTCCGCTCAATGCTGTCGTCCAATCTAGCCCGATCAGAGAGAGTCCTAGGGCGATCACTGCAATCGTGATTGTGAAGAAAAATGAGAAAGTCAAAAGCGACCGTATGATTTCTTCGTCAACTGGATGGCCGTTGTACTTTTTTCGAATCACTGCACGAGGGTGGATCAACTGCTTCAGGCTACTCACTAATAGAGCACCAGCAACCTGGAAACGGAAAATTTTAAGGCCTCCAGCTGTTGAGCCTGAACACCCACCGACGAAGGTCAGATAGAAAAAAAGCAAGACCGCGAAGCTGCCCCACAAGGTGTAATCGCCTACAGCAACTCCTGTGGTTGTGACGACCGAGGTCACATTGACGGCCACGATACGAAAGGCATCCCACCATCCGTAGTCGCTGTGAAAACACAGCCATGTCCCCACCGCTAGCCAAGTAACAATCAGGAAACCAATAAACCCGCGTACCTGGTGATCCTTGAGCAGCGCACGTCGATTGCCGCGCAATGTCGCGACATAGAGGGTAAACGGCAGGCTGCCCAGAATCATGATGACCACGGCTATCCAGTGAATCGCTGGCTGCGTCCAATGCCCAAGCGAGGCGTCCGAAGTAGAGAATCCACCAGTAGAGATCAACGACATGGCGTGGTTGACCGCTTCAAACGCCGTCATCCCAGCGATCCAAAGTGCTAATGCCCCGGCGCCAGTCAGCCCCAAATAAAGAAAGAGAATGTACTTGGCTGCCACATGTGAACGCGGCGTTACTTTCTCCGACCAGTCTGAAGACTCTGTCTGGAAGAGGCGCATGCCACCCACTCGCAGCAGTGGAAGGATCGCCACTGCCATGCCGATGAAGCCGATACCACCTAGCCAGTGCAGCATCGAGCGCCAGATCAACAATCCAGGTGAAGCGGTATCCAAACCACTCAAGACAGTTGAGCCCGTGGTTGTAATGCCGGACATCGTTTCAAAAAAAGCGTCGGTGTAACTGATGTTGCTGATGAACACCATCGGCAGCGCCGCGAAGGTACACACCACAACCCAACTACCGGTCGTCAGCAGGTACATATCCCTAGGACGAAGCTGGGCATGATCTGGGGGGCCTCGCACTATCAACAGGAGGCCACTGATGAAGGTAATCAAGCTCGACCAGAGGAAGGCCGACAGGTCATCGCTACGCTCATAGGCAACCAGCGTGATCATGGGTATAGCCATGCTCACAGCCAGCGTGATTAAAAAGATACCTAAGATGAAGCCGACAAGCCTGAGTACAGCGGAGGACATGAGGTTAGCCTGCCAAAATCACCGCCGCGAAGTATCCGATGGCTAAGATTCAATGCGTGTAAATTTTGCGTAAAAAAATCGCGACCTCACTGAAAAGGGACGGCAGTATGCCGCCAGAATCACAAGGGCATATCGGCTTTTTATTAACATAACCGTATGCGCATCCTTTGATTGTCAGGGCAAAACGGAGCCCTGCTTTCGTGGCGCTGATTCAAGCGGCGTTCACCAGAAGTTTGGAAAGCTTGTTAGGATAGGATTCTTATATCTCGTTTTTACCATAGGAACAGCGGGGCTAACGGCCATTGCACGTTATAGCGTGCCACAACCAAGGAGGCTCTCATGGGCCGATCACCTGGCGATGATCTACCGGAAAAACCTCATCAAACCAGTGAGGATGGCATTCCTGCTCCTAGCGGAGCTGCCAATCTAATCGACACCGACTATGTCATCGGGCAAGACAATATCAAGGGCGAGTATTCGTTCTCCCTCGATATTCACGGCAAAGTCTTCATCATCTCATCCGCCACGATCTTGCTATTCGTGATTATGACGCTCGCACTTCAGAATGAGGTTGAGCCGCTGTTTAGCGCTATTCGAAATTGGTTAACTGGCAATCTCGCCTGGCTGTTCATGAGCATCGCGAACATATTTGTGGTGCTCTGCATCGCGCTAATTTTCTCCCCGCTGGGAAAGGTTCGCTTGGGAGGTAGAGATGCCAAACCAGACCATAGCTATGTGGGCTGGTTCTCCATGCTTTTCGCTGCGGGAATGGGCATCGGCTTGATGTTCTACGGCGTGGCCGAACCCATGTCGCATTATCAGGCATCCATGGGCGGTGTGACCCTCGATGCAAGTGGTGCGCGCACTGACTGGGCACCGTTAGGGGGAGCAGCGGGCGATGCTAAGGCATCCGCCGACTTGGCAATGGCTGCCACTATCTTCCACTGGGGGCTCCATCCTTGGGCGATATACGCAATTGTTGCTTTATCCCTAGCGCTGTTCTCTTACAACAAAGGCTTACCACTCTCTATACGGTCGATCTTCTATCCATTGCTAGGCGAGCGCGTCTGGGGATGGCCAGGACACATGATCGATATCTTGGCGGTGTTTGCCACCTTATTTGGACTGGCGACCTCCTTAGGGATAGGAGCAGAGCAGGCAGCAGCAGGGATTGAATACCTCTTCGGTATTAAGTCCACGAATCTAAGCAAGGTAGTGCTAATCGTTGGTATCACCTTAATCGCGCTCTGGTCGGTACTCGCTGGCTTGGACAAGGGCGTCAAGATGCTTTCTCAGATCAATATGGGCCTCGCATTGCTACTGCTGGTGTTCATCATTGTTGTTGGGCCCACCTTGGCGATCTTCACTGGGTTCTTTAAAAATCTGGTGACGTATGCTGAGTACCTTCCGGCACTTTCCAACCCTTTTGGACGCACTGACGCTGAATTCACTCAAGGCTGGACTGCATTTTACTGGGCATGGTGGATTAGCTGGTCTCCCTTTGTGGGGATGTTCATTGCCCGCGTCAGCCGTGGCCGAACGGTCAGAGAGTTCCTGATCTCGGTCTTGCTGGTTCCAACCGTGGTATCGGTATTGTGGATGACGACTTTTGGCGGGACTGCCATTGACCAGGCCACCGTACAAAACTTGGTTGGCGTCAAGGATGCTGTGTTGGAGCTGAAGCTGTTCGCGATGCTGGGAGAACTACCCCTCAAGGAAATTACTTCGTTCCTGGGCATTGTTCTCGTCATTGTGTTTTTTATCACCTCCTCGGACTCTGGTTCCCTGGTCATTGATACGATTACAGCAGGGGGCAAGGTCGATGCGCCTGTTCCGCAGCGTGTATTTTGGGCTGTCATAGAGGGAGTGATTGCCATTGCGCTACTGCTAGGCGGCGGTCTTGTGGCACTGCAGGCCATGGCGGTATCTACGGGCCTGCCTTTCGCACTCGTATTGGCGCTGGGTTGCGTATCCCTTGTTAAAGGACTGATGTCCGAGCCCCGCTAGCGGCTATACGGAAAGCGACTGCTGGAACCATGGAGATCTTCTGACAGATTGTTGAGGCTCCTGAGGAGCCTCCTATCCGAGGCATGTCGAGCGACCGCGCTCAGAGCGCAGAGCATCAGTCCCATAGCGCACCAATTGGTGTCTCAGGTGAATAGTGGGTAGCTATCTGCGCTTGTAGCAGCTCAGCGGTAGCGAGGGCATCGGTTAACGCATGATGCCCTTGATAGGCTGGAAGGTTATAGCGTGCGCGGCTGTCGGCCAAACGTATGGATGTTTGCGGGCGGCGCATGAGCCTAGCAATCCAACTTTGCTTTTGCCGATGCATCCTGGCCTCCAATTGCATAGTGTCCACAACTGGAAAACTCAGGCCTTCTCCGAGGTGCCTATGCAGTGCTGCATCAAGAAACTCACGCTCGATATTGCGGTAATGGACGACAATCACTTTGCCAGCCATCGCCTGCAGAAGTGGCTCCAGAACTTCAGGGAGCGAGGGAGCATTCAAAATCTCCGCGTGGGTAATGTGATGGAAGGTGACTGACTTTTCACTCAGTTCTGATGATGGGTTTAGCACCCAATACGCGGCGTTGCTGCAATAGATGCGCTTTAAGGTGAACGGCACCAAACCAATGCTGACAATACTGTCATCTTGGGCATTGAGCCCGGTTGTCTCCATATCCATCGCAAGAAATTGCACGCTTTCAATCAGGGTGTGTGGTGAGACGACGCCGGCCTGATAAAACGTACCCAAGCAAGAATTAGCCGCCTTCTGCTCCAATTCCCGAAACATGGCTGGCCAGTTCGGCGGGTAATCCGGTTCCACCTTAAACCCATTCATTTTGAGGTACGGCCCTTCGGCGGGTAGCGGAAGCGCAAAAAATTCTGGCCGTTACTCAAGACCTGGAAGGCCTCTTTGAGATTGTGTCGCTCGCTATTAGAGAAGCGTTCAGGCTCGACATAATTATTGGGCGTTTCTCCCTGCTCGAGCGCCTCTACCTGATGCCGGATCCGCACCATGGAGAGGAACTCCAGCGCATAGCGCAGGTGCTTAAGTGCTTCGGGCGGCATGATATTAGCGCTAGTGATTGCATCGATACGATCAAACGAGTTCTGCGCGGTACTGCCGCAAGCTAGCGAATGGATGCGAATGAGGTCAGTGAGCGGTGCGGTACCGCGACCTTTGAGATTGATGATTCTCTTCTGTTGCCCATCTGTCTCGACGACAAAGGTACGAAAGAATCCCAGGGGGGGTGTCCGGTTGAGCGCAATCCTTGCCATGGCGTTGAGAAATCCGGGATGTAGACTGGATTTTTGAGCACACAGGACTTTGAGTTCTTGCACCAGCGAGAGCTGACCAAATACTCCATCCAGATCGAAAAAGATGCAGCTGTTGAGTAAGGTTGTCGGGTTTGGCTTCTCGATCCACTGATCAAAATAGCTGCGCCAAACCTTCAAAGGCTGGCGCCATTGATCGTTCGTCGCCATGACGCCGCCCTTACAGTAGCTGTACCCACACGCGGCGAGGCCATCGCACACAAACGATGCAAGGCTACGGAAATATGCGTCATGCGAGGAGGGATCGAATCGATCATCAAGCACCAAGGCGTTATCTTGATCGCTTATCAGCAGTTGCTCATCGCGCGCCATGGAGCCCAGTACCATGAAGCAATAAGGTACTGGTGGAGGGCCAAGTTTTTTTTCCGCAAGCTCCAGCAGGCGTTGCGTGAAAGCCCTGCCGATTCCAGAGATAGCGCTGCCGATCATGTGCGCGGTCGCGCCATCTCGCACCATGCGGATGTACGTTCCTCGTAGGTCTCGTAAGAGCGACTTTAAGCCGTCAACTGACGTCTGGTTAGATATTCTGTTGACCAAGTACAAGCTACTATGGGACTCGTACCGAATAATATCTGACAGGTTAATTACGCCAATTGGGCGGCCCTGGTTGAGAACCGGCAGGTGATGGATATTGCGGCGTAGCATGACAAGCATGGCCTCAAAGCCTGAATCATCAGCATTTATGGTCACTGGTTCTGTAGTCATAACGGCGCTGATGGGCGTTTCGCCGGCATTCCTTCCGGCAGCGACGACCCGCGTGCGAAGATCTCTGTCGGTCACAATGCCCTGGGTGTCTCCTGCCTGCAGTCCCGCTGGCGACATGACCACGACACAAGCAACGCGTTGTTCTGTCATTAGCCTTGCAGCCTCGAGAACGGTGGTATCCGACGTAACCCACACTAACGAGCGTGACAGCAAGGCTCGGCATTTGAGCTGGATCAGTTCGCTCGACCGCCCTTGTGCCTCGACGGCAGACTTCAGCCTGGAGTGCCCTTCAGCTTCAACGAAATCCGCAAAGGCGTCATGCTGTGCGCATAGATCGGCAAAGACGTCGGCGGGGATGTAGTAAATCAGGCTGTCTTCAAGTGCTCTCGCAGGAAAGCGGACTTTGTTGCTGCGTAAAAGCCCTGCTTGGCCAAAGATATCGCCTTCGACAAGCCGGTTATAGAGTTCACCGTTGCGTCGATAAATCTCCACTGCTCCGCTGCGCACATAGTGCAAATCATGGATCACTGCACCCGCTTCCAGGATGTCGCTGCCAGCCTTGAAGTAACGCACATCAACTCGCCGTGCCATTGCATCTACCGTATCTCTTGGCAACTGATCAAACGGGGCGAATCGATAAAGATGGTCGCTGATCTCCTGCATCTCGGCTTGCATGGAACCTCGGTATGCTTGAAGGAAAAGATCGCCAAAAGGCGTACGTTGAAAGTTGCTAATCGCCCTAAAAGCCTATCAGATGCTTCCTATCGGATTATAAGATTTAGATATTCAAGTCGAGTGGGTGGTTAGCGATTGTTGCAAAACAAGCCTTTTAAAAGCTCTCGACGACGATGGGCTCACCCTCATCCAGCAGTAACATCACTTTGCTTTCTACCATATGGCACTTCGACCTCAGTGTTCTTGGTAGAGCGGACGCGAGCTTCAAAATAATGCCACAATGACATTAATAACGATGTTAAATCCGCACCACCTAATGGGCATGCCGATCTATGACTGACGCCGAGGAATGTCGTTTCCAATCCCATAAGCTGTTGCTGGAACTCGATGCAGCTACAACTATGTTAATGATGCTTGTCTCGGCGCGTCAGTCAGAAGGCTCAGAGTGGCTCCTCGCCGTCCGTCGCCATAAACTGGCTTACGAGGCGTGGGTAGAATTTCTTAGCGCGCCAGCGACTGATCCAATGTCGCTTTTGGATCGGAGGACGGCAGGAGGCCTGGGGACGTTGGCTGACAGCCAGTGCTGACACTCAAAAACGTGCTCTCTGACGAGCTTTGTCTTCAGACTCAACATATGAAAAGCGGAGAGGCGGGTCGCAATCGACACCAGTTCCCCTGTATGCTGTCTACGTTTCATACACCCTGAGCTACAGGAACATCCGCATGACTGTACTCCAAACGATCTACTGGCAGCCTACTCCGCCTTAGCGCTACGCCCCCTCGCAACACCCTGCTTCCGCTAGCCTCGCTCGCGGGTGCGCACTGCTGTACGCCTGGTTCTACACCTTAAGCACACAGCAAAAAATCCTCAAAATTTGAATTTGCATCGGTTCGCTCGCCATTCCTTTGGCGTGCGCGATGCTTTGCCTTGGATATTTATATGCTGCAAAAACTTAGACAAACGTGGTTTTCCAATGTCCGTGGCGACGTGCTTGCGGGGCTGGTGGTCGCACTCGCGCTGATCCCGGAAGCCATCGCCTTTTCCATCATCGCCGGCGTTGACCCAAAGGTCGGGCTTTACGCCTCCTTCTGTATCTGTACTGTTATCGCCTTTGTCGGTGGTCGTCCCGGCATGATCTCGGCTGCCACCGGCGCCATGGCACTGCTCATGGTCACTTTGGTTAAAGAGCACGGACTTCAGTATCTGCTTGCAGCCACATTGCTCTGTGGGGTACTCCAAATCCTCGCTGGCTACCTGAAGCTGGGATCACTGATGCGCTTTGTTTCACGCTCGGTAGTCACCGGTTTCGTAAACGCATTGGCGATCCTGATTTTCATGGCGCAGTTGCCGGAACTTACGAATGTCACCTGGCACGTCTATGCCATGACGGCAGTGGGCCTTGGGATCATCTACCTGTTCCCATACGTACCGAAGATCGGCAAGCTGATTCCGTCACCGTTGGTGTGCATCCTCACACTGACTGCCATCGCCATTTACCTCGGCTTGGATATCCGCACTGTAGGCGACATGGGCCAACTGCCTGACACGCTCCCGATCTTCCTCTGGCCTGAAGTTCCGCTGAATTTTGAAACCCTGCGGATCATTTTCCCGTACTCGGCTGCCTTGGCCGTAGTGGGTCTACTCGAGTCAATGATGACCGCGACCATCGTCGACGATCTGACCGATACCACCAGCAATAAAAACCGCGAGTGCAAAGGCCAGGGTGTGGCCAACATCGCTGCCGGCATGCTTGGCGGCATGGCAGGTTGCGCCATGATCGGCCAGTCGATCATCAACGTGAAATCTGGTGGCCGCACCCGTCTCTCGACATTGTGTGCCGGCGTTTTCCTGCTGCTGATGGTGGTATTTCTTGGCGAATGGCTCTCCAAAATCCCTATGGCGGCACTCGTGGCTGTGATGATCATGGTGTCCATCGGCACCTTTAGCTGGGATTCTTTGCGTAATCTGAAAGAGCATCCGCTGTCGACCAACCTCGTGATGGTGGCGACCGTCGTGGTCGTCGTAGCCACTCACAACCTAGCCTATGGCGTACTGGTAGGTGTGTTGCTGGCTTCGCTGTTCTTTGCCAATAAAGTTGGGCACTACCTAGATATCAAGAGCACTCTGGAAGAGACGGAATCGCATCGGACTTACCACGTCGTGGGCCAAGTGTTCTTTAGCTCTGCGGACAAGTTCACTGAAGTTTTTGACTTCAAGGAAGCTCTCAACAAAGTCACCATCGATCTCACACAGGCGCATTTCTGGGATATCACCGCCGTCGCAGCACTGGATAAGGTCGTGATCAAGTTCCGCCGTGAAGGCGCGGAGGTTGAAGTGCTCGGTCTCAATGAAGCCAGCGCAACAATCGTTGACCGCTTCGGCGTGCATGACAAACCCGGTGCCATCGACAAGCTCATGAGCCACTAAGGAGAACGACAATGACCCACGTAATGGCATGCATTGATAACTCACAATCCTCATTGGCGGTCTGCGATTACGCAGCATGGGCCTCGCAGCGACTCAGCGCCCCCCTGACCTTGCTTCATGTGCTGGATAAGGAGAAATATCCTGCATCCGCTGACCTCAGCGGCAATATCGGTCTCGGTAGCAGAGAACATCTACTGGAAGAGTTGGCCACGCTGGATGCGCAGCGTGCGAAACTGGCCTTGGAGCATGGTCAGCACATGCTTGAAAAAGCTCGCGAGCGAACAATCATCTCTGGCGCCATGTCACCTGATCTGAAGCAGCGCCATGGACATCTAGTCGAGAGCCTGAGCGATCTCCAAAACGATATTCGATTACTGGTGATCGGAAGAGTCGGAGAGGACAGCACGCGCAGTGCCCAAAGTCTTGGCAGCCAGATTGAAGCGGTAGTCCGAACTATCCACCGCCCCATCCTGATTACAACCAGCCATTTCAGGAAACCTGAAACGATCATGGTGGCATTCGACGGTAGCGCTACAGGCCACAAGACCGTGCAGATGCTTGCTTCAAGCCCGCTGTGCGAAGGCCTGCCGATTCATATCGTCATGGTTGGTACGGACTCTGAAGAAAACCAGAATGAGTTGGAGAAAGCACGAATCACACTTTCCTCTTCTGGCCTGCTAGTGCATGTCGAGATCCGCCCAGGCGAAGTGGAGTCGGCACTTCATGCATATCAGGCAGAGCACGGCATTGACCTCCTGGTTATGGGGGCGTACGGGCACTCACGCATCAGGCAGTTTCTGGTGGGCAGCACGACCACGACGATGCTGCGAACATCCACTTTACCCGTATTGCTGCTTCGCTGAGCCGGTTCCACTGGCCACAGTATTTCCAGAGCTGCGGAAATACCGTGGCCACCCAGGACGATGACTAACTGATCTTGCCGTAACGAGACCACATGCAACTCATAACTGAAATTGTTCACCCCGATCTGAAATCCAAACAGGGCAGAGTATTCCGTCGACATGCAGCACGCGGCATCGTGATGCGGAATGAACAGATCCTGTTGCTGTTCACCGAGCGCTATAACGACTTCAGCTTTCCTGGAGGCGGCCTTGATGGTGACGAGGACATTGTCACAGGCTTGAAGCGTGAGCTTGAGGAAGAGACTGGTGCCCGTGAAATACAGGTGCTCCAGCACTACGGTTACATCGAGGAGTACCGGCCCTACTGGAAGCCGCAGTACGATCTGATGCACATGACCTCGCATTTTTATCAATGCGAAGTAGCGCCCCAGCTAGAGCCCGTAAGAATGGAAAACCACGAAATCGCTAATGGAATGCGGCCCGTCTGGATCAACCTGTATGAGGCAATATCGCACAACGAAGCCGTGATGCAGCGTCAGGAGTTATCGATGGGGCAGTCAATTCAGCGCGAAACGTTCATGCTGAAAAAAGTCGCGTCCGAGTTGATGCCGCCAATCAGCCTTTGAGGGGATATTTCAGCAACTTGTGGCGTAAAGCACGATGACCTCGCTTCGCGAGACGATGTTCCGGCCACAGGATTTCTGTCAGGGAGAAACTCCGTGGCCGGCTCGCTTACGCTTATTTAGAAACCGTGGCGGCGACAATGGCGGGCGCAGCGCTGCGTCGCAAAATCAGGACTCCACCGATTGCAGCCAGGGTCGAACCAATCAACACGCCGACTTTTACCTCATCGATCAGGTGAGCTGATCCAGCAAACGCCAGGTTTCCGATGAACAGGCTCATGGTGAAGCCGATGCCACACAAGAGCGCAACGCCGTAAAGCTGTGCCCAATTGCTGCCTTCCGGCAGTTTGGCCAAGCCCATACGAATGGCCAGAGCAGCCAATAGGAAGATGCCAATCTGCTTGCCCACCAACAAGCCGAGCGCAACACCCAGCGGAACCGGATCGACTAGGTTTTCCATCGAAATACCGGCCAATGAAACACCCGCATTGGCGAAGCCAAAAATCGGCACCACAGCGAACGCTACCCACATATGCAGCTTTTCTTCTAGGAACAGCAGTGGAGACCGGGCTTCCTCTTCAGGCTTACCCATTGGAACGCACAGCGCTACAGCGACACCCGCAAGGGTGGCGTGCACTCCCGATTGCAGCACGAAGAACCACAGCACACCACCTACCAGCAGATACGGGAACAATCGTCTGACGCCCAATCGATTCATTGCGATCAGAATGGCCAAGGTTGCAAGCGATGCCAGCAACATCGGCATGGAAAGACCAGAGGTGTAGAAAAAGGCAATGATGACTACAGCACCCAGGTCGTCAATGATCGCCAAGGCGGCGAGGAAGACCTTCAGCGACGTAGGGACTCGCCTCCCCAGCAACGACAAGACGCCCAAGGCGAATGCGATGTCGGTAGCGGCTGGGATAGCCCACCCCTTCAAAGTCTCAGAATTACCCCAGTTGATTGCGATGTAGATCAGCGCAGGCACAACCATGCCACCTAAAGCACCAAACCCCGGCAGGGCGCGCTGGCCCCAAGTAGAAAGCCCACCTGCCAGAACCTCTCTTTTGATCTCTAGGCCGACCATCAGGAAGAAGATGGCCATGAGGCCATCATTGACCCAATGCTCCACAGACATGCCCAACCAGACACTGTGCAAGGCGGCAAAATAACCTTGCGAGAGAGGCGAGTTCGCCACGATTAGGGCCGCGAGTGCTGCGCCCATCAGTACAAGACCGCCAGCGGATTCCGACGATAGGAAGCGAGCCAGAATCGCGGCTGCTCTAGGGGTTTCTGCGGGAGCTCTACTATGAGTCATCAGTGTCCTTGCGCTTTGATCCAAAGCGATTATTTTAACATCCGAGGTTTACCAGCGCGGCAGGGCACATAGCCTGTAACGATTTACACCGAGCCTTAATCAGCCTTCAGTGTGTTCCCAGGCACGGGCTCGCTCATGAAACGTAGGAGCGCGCTCCAAGCACATAGCCTCACTAGGCGAGCGAGCATCGATCCTTCTTTACAGGCGTGTGGCTCCTCGGATATTTGATGATTGGAGCAACTTAGGCCCAGCATAAATGCACGCACCTCAGCGCGATCCTATGACAGTGGCATTTGAATCTGGAGTAAGCCTATTTGGGGATATACGCAGCTACCGACTTGCGAATCTCTTCCCGCGCTTCATCGGCGCTGCCCCAGCGGCCCATCTTCACCCACTTACCCGGTTCCAATGCTTTGTAGTTTTCGAAGAAGTGCTGGATCTGGGCGAGGAGTAACGCAGGGAGGTCTGAGCACTCCTTTACGTCGATGTACATGGAGCTGAGTTTTTCATGAGGCACTGCGATCACCTTGGCATCGGCTCCGGCTTCGTCAGTCATGTACATCACACCAACCGGGCGACTGCGGATGACAACTCCAGGTGAGACGGGATATGGACAAACCACCAGGACGTCCAGCGGATCGCCATCGTCGCTCAGCGTGTTCGGGATAAACCCGTAGTTGGCCGGATAGAACATCGGTGTACTGAGGAAGCGGTCAACGAAAATTTGTCCGCTCGACTTGTCCACCTCGTACTTGATCGGCGAGTGGTTTGCAGGAATCTCGATAACGGTGAAAAAGTCATCGGGGATGGCGTTGCCAGCTGGGATGTCCGCGTAGCTCATGTTCATAGCTCCGAAGTTGTGGAGGGTGTTGAGCTGGAGGGCGTTTTTCCAAGGGTGCCCATCTCGACTGGCGTCTTCGTGAAAAATACCGATATTTCCTCAGAGTCCAATCGTTTGAACAATCGTTCTGCCTCATCTTCCGTGATGGCCAAGCGAATCTCCGTGGGTTGATCCGCCAGCTCAAAAAAGTGCGATGAATGCAGTTTTCCTGTGTGCCCAAACCCTTCGATTCCGGTGCAGAGCGTGGCGCCTCGCAACCCCATTTCTTTAGCCACGTCGACGATCCATTCGCCTAGCATCTTTCCCTGATAACGACGGTTTTGTTGGGTGAAGAAAACGACCATATAGCCTTTCATTTCTATCTCCTCAGCGAGTACCAATCATTTGGTAGGACAGAAGCCCGGCAGCGGTCATCGCTAACGAGCCTAAGACATGCAACGAAATTGAGCCGAGCGCCCAAACCAGTCTACCCTCCTGAATCAAGGCAACCGTTTCGGCTGAAAATGTAGAGAAGGTGGTAAGCCCACCACAGAAACCCGTGATGATAAGGAGACGCCACTCTGGACTGAGGGTGGGAGAAGCGGCCAAGAAGGCGATGGCCAGGCCGATGATGTAGCCCCCAACCATGTTCGCGACCACAGTACCTGGCGGGATCGTCGGGAAAAGAGCATTCAGCTTCATGCCCAACAGCCAGCGCAACCAGGCTCCAAGTGAAGCGCCAACGGCAATGACGAATAATGACTTCAGCACGCAGAGTCCTCCTCATCAGATCTGAGTGGACTAACTGGCAAGCAGCTCGCGCTGAAGGAAAAGGGAAACTCGAAGAATAAGATCATAGCCTGTCCTTAATTGGAGGACAGGGAGACACACCTACGCACCCTGTCCAGGGTTCACGTAGGCATCATCAGCTCTAAGGCGGTTAAAG
Source organism: Pseudomonas sp. HY2-MNA-CIBAN-0224 (assembly GCF_040310285.1). Classification (NCBI taxonomy): domain Bacteria; kingdom Pseudomonadati; phylum Pseudomonadota; class Gammaproteobacteria; order Pseudomonadales; family Pseudomonadaceae; genus Pseudomonas; species Pseudomonas sp. HY2-MNA-CIBAN-0224. The sequence goes on from NZ_JBEOPQ010000040.1 coordinate 33,684, forward strand.
GAGGAATGCCATCTCCTGTTCTGATCCTATAGCATCAGCGCCAATGGCATCAAGAGCAGCTACACGCGAGCGATCTGAAGGCCCCTTCGGCCAGGCAAGCTGGTTGATCAATGATCCAGGCAGGGGTCGCCCCTTCGCCCAACCAGATTAGTTGGCGCGTCTACATCGATTTAACCGATACCACTTCCACATACTTGTACTTTTTCCTAGCAGCCTTCACAGCCTCCTGCTCAGCAAGCAACGAGCTCAACGTGTCGGCCTCGTGGATAAACTCATGCATCTTCCCCTCGAATTCGTTTCCAACCCGAAGCGTGACCTTCAGCCTAGGCGTAAATGCTTTTGCCACTTTCTTCTTCGCTGCTGGAGCGACCAGCGGTTTGGCGAGCACAACTTCTTCCACGGGCTCCGGCACTAGCGGCGTAGAAACTTGCTCCTCTGGCTGAGGTGTGCCGAAAAGGGCATGACGCATTTCTTCTTCAGTTAAATCAGAGCTCATAGAACATCTCAAAAGGACGCATTTCGCTGGGCAAGTTTTAATAGGATTGTTGCTGACTGGTATTCGTGGAGCCTGTGCGGACGTCAAATCCCCAGTTCGATTTCAAGACAAGAGCCTCTCAAGGCTTGCGAAAGCTTCACCTTTGGCAGCAGTGTAATGAGCCCATCAACTAAGTTGCTAGCGTGACGAGCGTACAGCGTGACTGTGCCTGCATCAGGCGTTCGACCTGGCACGATGGCACCTACCCGCTGCTGGGCAATTTTCAGTATGCTCAAGACTTCCTGACTCACCTCATTGGTGGACAGGTGTTCAACCAATGGTCTGGGTGGAGGGGCGGCGCGGCTCCACATTTCTATGACCGCTTGGAGGAGTCCGTCTGAGCCAAGATGCTCGAGGGCCATTTCCCATAGCTGCCCCTCCTGCGCCATATCCAAGCGAGCCCTAGTCATTACGGAGTTCTAACAAGGTGAGGGTCTTTCTTGATTGTGAGTTTACCAAGCTCTCAGCGGCTGCGAAGCTGATATCACTCGCACTGGTGGCTGAGGATGGGCGCGAATTCTACGTGGAATTGCTCGATGCTTGGAAAGAAGAAGACTGCAGTGATTTCGTAAAGGAAATCGTGCTTCCGCAGCTGTGGGGTGGGAGCTACGCATTGCCCATTGTTGAAGCCAGGATGTCGCTGCTCAGGTTTCTGACGTCGTTCAAAAAGGAGGTCGAGATCGTCACTGATGCCCCTCAGTACGATTGGGAGCTTTTTTGCGACCTGGTATATGAGGGCGGACGATGGCCCAGAATCGTTCGTAATTTCCCTACTGACGCAACGACCCTTTCTCCGACTAGCGAGGGTGAAGAGCTGCCTCACCACGCGTTGCTCGACGCTAGGATTATCGCCGGCATGTTTGCATCCGTGAGCCGAGGGAATCCCGATGGAGCTTGGGCGGGTTAGACGGAGCTATGCCTCTTGCTGATTCGCTGGACTTTTTTGATCTCTGATCACAACAGATCTCGTACAGACCACAAAAAAGTAAGCTTAAAAACTCGGCTTTGTTGGCAAAAACGAGCCGGGGCCTGCGGCCCCAAATTGACGAGCAGGTTACAAGGTGCGGAGGGGCACCCCTAAGCGATGGTATCTGCTTGGGAGTGAGCTAAAAAAGCTATCAGATCGAAAGGATCAAATGAAAAAAGCGACCAGCAAACCAGCCTGATTTCCAAAGTGAAAAACAGGTAGGCACAGGCAACGCTGCTTTTCTTTTGAGTTCAAAATATACATCTCCGATTTTGAAAAACGGATTCAAGGGCGAGCATTTTATATGGTCGCAAAACCGACACAAATGTCGCCTGAATATAAATATTCCACATACTCAACCGGTGCAGCCGACCAGCCAGAGCAATCAGTGCGCGGAGCTCCCGACTTGGGCTGGAGTGTCTGCCCTCCCTGGAGCGTGGCATCCAGTTAAGGCACTTATATATGATTGGGACGCAAGCCAGTCAGCCTGCAGTCTTCGAGCCACCGCTGCCGTCATGAGTCGCGCACAGTGTGCTTACCCATGCACCGCCGAGCTGCTTTCCAGGCGCTCCGCAGTATGAGCAGGTTTTCGTCGAAAGTTGGATCGCTACGTCTACTGCGCCCCTGCAGTAGGCATCGCCCCCGTCATAGAAAAAATGCAGCTCTCCAAATTTGGATTTGATCTGCGCGACGGTTAAAGGGGTGACCTCTGGATGTCGCCTCAGGTAGACCTGAAGAATATCGCAGAGAGCAATTAGGAGGTTCCTCCACCCATGATCGCAATAAATCTCGTCAACTGCTGGGTCTACATATGCGAGTAGCGCTCTCGAAACTCCTCAATGTCGATCTCAGGCAGGGACTCGGTGTGCTGATCCATAGTGTCCGGACTCATCAGTGGTTGAAAGCCGCCGGATGAGCTTAGCAATGAAGATCGCAAGCCGAGCGCGCCAGCTTTAGATGGGCGAGAGGCCTGAGGGTGAAAGCCCGCCAGGGCCAAAATCCGGCTCGTCCAGGGCTTGGTTCACGACACCCTTCCCCGAAGGCGGGGCAAGCCCAAAACAAGGATCAAGATGCTACTGGAGGCGATCAGGCGTTGGCATATATCTGTCGCCCGCAATACGCATGAACTCTCGCAGGCTACGCCGTCCAACATCACGCCTGAACGTCGCAATGACGTACTTGGAGTTGACAGTGGTGAGTACCCAGAACCTACCTTCCTTCTTCACAGATTGAATATCCGACGTCCGGATCAGACGGCCATCCGCAAGTCGCTGATGTGGCCCAGGGCAAAGGTGACCAAAGACGACGCCGACTGCACTGCACGAGTGGATATGTACGTTCACGAGATAAGCGGTGATCAGGCCTTCGTAGTCTTGGTTCACAGCCCTAGCAATGCGAAGAAGGTCAAAGTCTGAGTAGCGCTTCACGTGCAAATCGACCGCGACGGTGTTGATCTCTGACATGGTTACACAGTCCCAAATACGGAAGGTTCTTGGGTGGTTGCAACACTGCGGCGATACAGCTCCTTCAACCCAACGAGGGAGTCAATATCGAGGTCACGCTGGTGAGTATTGACGTACACATCACCACTCTCGACCTGCAGAACGCAGATCGGCACTTCCACCTGATTGAACCCCATGGACAAGGAGGTCAGCTTTTCCATTTTCCAGCTCGAACCTTTGTTCATCCAGGCTGGGGTGACGACCTGGACTTCCTTAATGACCATGCTTTCGTCTTGGGAGATCAGTAGCTCCACGAGGCGAGGCTCATCGCTGACCATCTCCTCATAAGCCATGAATCTTTCATCGTGCCGGCGCTTGAGACTGACGTGATACCAATGCGTTGCGAGAGATCGTGACACGGCGTGAAAATGAGCGAGACCGTCCCCAAACATTCCCACCGGGCCAGCCTGGTCTTGCATGCTAATCCTGAACATCATGTATCTCGTTTGAAGCAGGCCCGCTCAGCGCACCTGCAATTAACATAAGCCGAATATTGTCTTCAGCGAGGCCTTCATCTCGCGTCCCTGACCCACCAGCACATAGATCGTGTTTCGCGTCTCGAACAGGCAAACACCATCGAATGATTTGCATAGGGTCGAGCGCACCCACCCTCCAGGTGGGAACCGTCCGTGCCCGTCGTAGATGACGCAATGCGAGTACATGAACATCGGCTCAAGGCCTGTTGCACGAACTCGGGCAAGCGACTCAGCAGGTTCGTCCACGTGGAGGATGAGCCAATCTTCGACTGTGCAGTACGCCTTGCGGGGAAAGCGCTCAGCCACTAATGCCTCTATCTCGGCAGGCGACAGCGACGTGCCAGCTGAGGAAGCCTGGCCATCCTGCAGCAGTTCGTGCTCAGGATAATTTCCCATAAATTGATGATCCTCATGGCGATGAGAAGAATTCAGAGCGAGTCACGGGGGGTAGCCCCCCCATGGCAAATCGAGAATTCCCACGACAATGACTATATACATTTGAGTGGGAACGATCAAACCCGGCATACCGTCTTCTTTTTGAAGAGGACTGCCTGGATGTCTTTGCGCAAGGCATACGCAGCAACGTTGCAGTGGCTAAGAATTAGGCGGGGCTTATCGCAAGCAGACCTCCAAACCCAAACCGATCAGGGTCACATCAGCCGCTTGGAGGCATCGACGGTGTCAGCCAGCGTCGACCTTAGCGCCGATCTAGCTCAGGCACTGGGTGTAACACCACTGTCGTTTCTCACGCTTGTGGCTGCCGCCCATGATGGCAAGACTGCACGCGCGGCCTTGAAGGACACGCTCGCAGAATTGGAAAAGCTGGGGGTTTTAGACGAGGTGCTTCCTGACGAACCTCAAAAGCTCACTCCACCCAGAAAGATTACTGCGGAAGAAAAGCTCAAGGCGATTCGCGAGCTGAGAGCGGCGGGGCTTACCCAAATGGAGGTTTCCCGGAAGCTGGGGTTGCCGACAAGCACCGTTGGGCGACTGTGGCACGTAGATGGTTAGCCACAAGATTAGCGCCTGCTACGTGGCTTAGGCTGAGGGTATTTACGCTCGGCTTGGTCACATCGGAAACAGGTCGATGGCTGAGATACTGGTCAAAGCCCGGTGAGGATGATACTGCTCTCTCGGCGTCAGCTTCTTCGATGTGTGCGCTTGAAGATGGGCTTCAACGACACCGTTGACCGACAGGAAAAATAGCTCTAGAGCGCTGATCGCAGTTCCTTGCTGATCCAGGTAGAAATACGACATGTACCCTGCGCCGTCCCTATCGTGAATGACGTATTCCTTCCTCAGTTGGTACGAGGAGTCAAGACCGATGATTTCATCCGGCAACACCTGATAAGTGTCATGGTCGAATTCTTTGTGATGTCCTGGATGCGGATAGGAATGGAACCATGCGTTGATCCTACCCAATGTAGGCGCGTTGAACATGAAAAGGTAGGTGCGAAACTTCCAGCTGAAAGCCTCGAATGATTGGAAATATCTGATCACATCGTTAAACCCTTTCTTGTTGATTGAGGTTTTCACCTCGATCACCGCAAGCACGGCCTCAGTGGGGACGACGACCAACTGGCCCGCTCGGTAAAAAGGCGCGAATCGGTGCGAATCGTAAATGATGATGTCGCACTGCTTTGACAGCCAACCATCGGGGCTGATGATGAAGCCCTCCTCAACACTTACCCCGCGAGGTAGGTGCTCCTGGAGGAATTCTCGCAGCACCGCTTCAGCCAAGGCGCCGGTCGTGGGGTTGTGTTTGGTGATGTAGACCTTTGCTTGCTGAATCTTGCTGTGGAGCTGCTGGGTCAAATGATCGAAGTATTTGCTCAAAACGGAAAACATCCTGTGGTCGCGCTGGAAGCGTCTGGAATACCAATCATGAAACGACACTCCGGCGCGGCTCAGTACGTCCTGAAACTCGCTCAGGGGGCAATCCGAAGCAGGAATATCGATGTGCCTTGCGTCTGTATGCGATCCCGCCGTGGCTAACCTATCCGAATGCAGCACCAACAGGGCACCGGGAAAGATCACGAGCAAAGAAATAGTCTGTACTGGCTTCAATAGCAGCTTCGTTGATCCACGCCACCTCCCCAATGGACAGCAGCTCAACGGCGGCAACAGGCTTAGTAGGCCCGTACCACAGGCATGCCGTAGGACTGAGGGGCAACATTGACATACGCTTAGCATTGTCCGGCACGATGAACTCCCCCTCCATGGCACGCAGGATATTCCAGTTTGAGTCTCCCATAGCCTTCGCTGCTTGGGCTACATGCAGCCTGATACTCGGACTAGCCAAGAATCTGCCGGCTATCTTGAAGTCGCCTTGGATGGTGCTGATGCCTTCTTTTTCCAGCTGCTCTTGCTCATCCTTGGTGTACACACGTGACAGTCCGAGAAAATTCTCCATGTAAATGGACTGATCCTCAACCCTGTCCTGCTTGTGAATTGCGCGAATATTCCACAGACAATAGAACTCATTGATGACTGTTAAGTCGGCCTCTTTGAACGACACTAGGTCATCATCAAGAATCCGACCAGCAAGAGCCTGAAAGTCGTCTTCGACCTTTTTCATGAAACCCGATTCCGCCTGCTGATCCCAAGCCCTTTCAGCACAGAAAATCTCATTAGACGGCTTCGCCTGGATGACCCTGTCTAGGGATTTGAGGAACAGCTCAACGTTGCCTTTCTGCCCAGCGAAACGGGCAATGCTTGTTTTGGGGAATGTGTGCTGCTTGACAGTAAGGCGATGGGGATTGCCCTTCTGAGTAGGTTCGTAGGTCACGACGTCATCCTCATGTCTTTATGCAGGCTTTAGCCGCGAGCACTCATGGCGGGGCATTATGACAACGGTATGAAGTAAACTCCCAGATAAAACCCGACCAGCGGCATCTCCAATCACTTGGATTCAGCTGCCTCCCAGACTACACCGGTTTCGACGACAGTTAGGTCGTGAGCAGGACGAAGCCGCGATTGGACGCTCGAGCGGGCCCTCGGCAGGATTGCTGCGTATCGGTAGGCAAAAGCAATTTATTGGTTGCCGGTAGCCAACGCGGATTCGTAAAGTTCTAAACCATGGACTGGCCAACGTGAGGAGATGATATGGATGACGAATCGCTACCGATGCTCGACCCGCAGCTAGAGGACATCCAGTGGCCGGCAGACTTCTCCGGCCAGAAGCTGTTTATCCAGGGTGAGGATTGGCAGTACAACGCGATGCTGAACTGGTCTCACTTTCGCGCCGACCTCTATGCTTTTGCATACAAAGATGCCGCTGACGGTCTCGTAGAGGCTATGGCAAATCGTCAGGTGCCTTTGGATAGCGGCATTTACCCTTTGCTCTTTCTATACCGCCACTCCCTGGAGCTGCAGTTCAAGCTGATGCTAAAGAGTGCTCGCGCTCTGACAGGCAAAGAGCCCAAGAACTACGACAAGCATCCGTTGATGCCTCTGTGGTCGGAATTGCGTCATCTGCTCAAGGACTTGGGTCTAGAGCGCTCAGACGCCAACGCTACTGCTGTTCACGAGTTCATTCGTCAGTTGGACGACGTTGACCCAGACTCGATGGCATTTCGGTACGCGACGACCAACAGTGGTAAAGACCACCTCCCGGATGTTACCCACATCAATATCCGCCACTTGCGTGAGGTACTCAACAGTGTGTTCGTTTGGCTAAACGGTACGTACAGCTGGATTGGAGAGATGGAGCAAGGTCAACCTGGCGACTAATCACGCGAGGCGTGATGCCCGGACGGATAAGCTCTGCCTGCTACGCGTCGATTTACCTCCACTTGAGGTTCCTCAGGGACTGACGTAGGTGAAGGAACGTGCCACAAGGTGCGCTTGTTCATCTCCCTTCGGCGTTAGAGGAGTGGTCGCGTGATCCAGACTAGCTTCACCAGCGTTTGCGGCACTTTCTGCGTGACGGATCAGCCTGACGTGCTTCATCAACTAGATGCCTGCCCAGTGTCTACCCTCGCCTAAGAATACACCGCAGCCTCGAGAAGGGATCGCTGATGTTCTGCAGACTTATGTATTCCAATATTTTTGGACTGTGCTTCTGGCAATGCCGAGCTTTTCAGCGATTGTTTTCCTGTCGAAACCTTGCGCTTTCAAGGCTCGAATGTAATCCGCATTAAGCGGCTGCTTAGGCTTACCCTGGGAGCGCTTGATGAGCTTTCCATCACTGAATTGCTCCTCTACCAACTGCCACCCTCCGGACATCTCGAATTCCCTGATTTGCAAGGCAGTACGTTGCAAAACCTCCGAAGGGAGTTCCTCACCTTGGGCCGCTATGGCTAGGGTGACCATGGTCAGCAGATCGAGACCGAGGTGGTCAGCGATTTCATCGAGCTTCTCCAGCGTCGGATTCGCTCGTGCCTGCTCTAGCATACCGACATACGTCCTATGGGTTGCCCCTGCCAGTTCGTCGTAGTTCAGCCCCTGGTGGGCTCGAGCTCCGCGCAATGCCCCTGCCAGCGCTTCTTTCAGATGCATGAGTCGGATCCTCAAAAGCGAGGATAGAGCCATGCGATGTGCATTCCGATAAACAGAGCATACTGATATTATCGTGGCGCACAACCAAATTGCATGTCTCTGCTCGGGCACTGCTAGGTCGGGTTTGCCTGATGGGGGTGGAGCACAGGAGGGCTTTAGTGTTTGTGGGCGCGGAGACAGAACGACGCCTCTGTTCACATCGAAGACTAAGGAGCGGAAGCGATAGGCGAGTTGGATGAACTAAGACTCGGAGCTGTGTTTCCTGAGTGTTTCAGCACCGACAGCAAAAGCCCGATGTGATTTAGGCGACTCTGAGTGCCCTGCGCATTCATGTTGCCTGCAGTAATGCACGGAGTAATTTTTCTAATAGGAGATTTAGAAAATATGTTTGTAGATTGTCTAAAAATGTCTGGGAACCTTGAAGATATTCGTGTCTTCAAGCAAAACAGTGACGATATTGAAGTTATTATGAAGATTGACGGCGTCGTAATTCCTAACATAATCGTCCCTATTTCCCTTTTCGAGGAGATTGAGAAAGGACGGCACTGGGAGTTTTATGGCATCTTCAAAAAGTCAAAGGATAAAGTGAAGAACAAAGGGATAATTTACGCGATTAAGCCAGCTGGCGGCAGTATCAAGTCCGTAACAAAACTCCGCTTCACTGTGCCGGGAATGATGGCCTTCGGTGCAATCCTCGCTTATGCACTTACTTATATTCTCACCTGGGCTGTAGCCATCATGCCGATGGCCGCTAAAGCCGATAATATTCCCGAAGCATTCGGACATATACACGACTTGGCTTTGCTCGTTGCGATGCTTCCTGTCCTGTTCTTCTTGAGTTGCGCCGTGAATTTCATACGTAAAACTGGGAATCTCGAAGCGTGGCCTGCTACTGCGCCAAGTGTCGTCATTGAGCGATTCAGTAAACTCCATAAATAATGCAGCATGTGGCGCATAGGTGCCCCTTGTATGTGCTTCAAGGACGCGTTGGTTTGCCCTCCACCCCATCTGCAGCGCCAGTAGTGGGTGCGAGCGGAGCGCGCAAGCCGGCACGGCTGAAGGCGTGAGGATGAAAGCCCGTAGGGCCGAAACGTGGCTTGCCACGGTTCGGTTCACGACAGCCCTCCGCCAGCGGCGGCACGCCACTACCGCAGCCCAGCTTCAACCGACCTGAAAGAGACTGAAATGACCCACGATGAACTCCGAAAGCTTGAGCGCACTAGGCGGAGAGCGCTATGGGAGATTGCCAGATTCCTTCCAGGTGACCCCGAGGCAGCTGACGCCTTAGCCATCCTTGATGACCTCGACGACCAGCAGCGAAGCGGCACGCCTACAATGGGTGAGTCACTCGAACTCAATGAAGTTCGTGCCTCTGTCCCGGTGCAGCATCACAACTGCGGCATCGATATCGTCTTGGAAATAACCATTCCTCAGCCATGGAGGGAGCGTTTCCAGCAGGCGAGCATCGGTTCGACACGGGTGGTCGAAGGGCCTTACGCCACGGACTGGGATAAATTCCTGGCTAGGTGGGAAGCAGAGATGCGGCACCTGGAGCAGCATAGAGCCGTGAGAAACAAACCTGTAATAGATTGAGGGGGCTACAGGCATGGCACAAGACGACGATGACACTGTGTATTGCGACATTCAGATGCCGGTGGCCCAGGGACGGGAGCTGCTGGAGCTAGTGAGCGCATTGCGAAAGTCTAAAGCGCATCCAAGTCTCGATAGAGTCTTCGAACACATGCAGTACGAGCTCAGCACCTCAATCGATATCGTCGAAAACCCACCTACGTGGGGGCCTTATTGCCAGTGAGCCGAACTACGCCGCTTACAACCCCAGATCAGCCTCAACCTTTATACCGCGAAGCTTTCTAGGAAGTGCATTCGGGGGGCACCATTCAAGTGCTTTTGAGATGCACAGATGCCAGATCTCAACCTGGACATAAAGGACATCATCAGCCGTGTCCAGAGGCATCAACCCACGTGGCTTCAGCACCTGCTTAAGAACGTTGATGACGCCCCGAGGGTAACGACCGCGCCCTTGAGCATCTGAAACTGCCGCGTACCGGAAGCGACCGGCATCACGATAGCCGTCAGCGACGATTTTCAGCCGTTTTCGTAGTTCCTTTTTGCTCAGCCTAGGCGCGACTGTCCACCAGATGAGTTCCACCTCTTCTAGATCCATTCCCTCTGGCGGGATGTCACCGTAATCTTCGTACTGCTCAAGCGGAACCGGACGAGCCTTTCTGTTTTGTAGGGACATCAAAGCGCTGCGTCCCAGGCATCCATCGCCTCACCCACAGTCGCGTACCAGTGGAACTCTGTGTTCTGGAAGGCGCTAGCGACTTGCCTGTTTATATTGCCGTCAACCCAAGGCGGAAGACTTTCAGTCCCCCCAGAGAACAGGCTAGTTGCCGCGACAACGAATCGACTTGTGCTCACGCACTTCAGGCACGTGTAGCGTACAGCTGCACCGCTGGGTAACCGACGCCAGGCAACCACCTCAATACAGTCCAGGACGCCCTGTCGAGGCTCTACAAACGGATCCGACTCCTGTGCCACCTCGAAGTCGGTGATTACCTTCAACGGCGCGTTAGGAGCTCCTGGCTTGTGAACCAGATGTTTCAGCTCTTCGCGTGCTGTGATTATCTGTTCGCGAAACTCTTGAGGGTCGATGGACATGCCGCCTTCGGGCGTCACCTTGAGGGTTTTGAGGCTGTTCGCAGCAGCGATGAAGTCACGCTCTCGCGTTTTCTCCGACTCCGAACGGCGGTCGGGATTGATAAGGTTCCAGAGTCCTGTGAGGAGCTTCAAGGCATTATCCTCGGGAGAGGTTGCGGCTGTAGTTACTGCGATCATACGGCAACCTCCGAATGGACTTCACTCGCCACCACAAAAGTCAGGCTTTACAGCCAGCCATATTGAGGAACCGTAGGTCGGCGAGGCTCTCCATCAGAGTTGATCCGGGATCAGCCTCCAGGCATCGAGCACCGGGGATATCTCATCGAGCGGGCGTAAAAAAACCGGCCATGAGGCCGGTCATTTCACTGGGTGTCGCTGAAGATCAGACTGATACAGGTGCAGAGATATGCGGGTGCGGATCGTAGCCCACCACCTCGAAGTCTTCGAACTTGTAGTCGTAGATGGATGCTGGCTTACGAAGCAACTTCAGCTCAGGCAACTGACGTGGCGCACGTGCGATCTGAGTCTTCACTTGCTCCATGTGGTTGGAATAGATATGGACATCGCTGAGCGAAATTACGATCTCACCAACGTCGAGGTCGCACTGTTGGGCGAGCATGTGCGTCAGGCACGCCAGGGATGCCGTGTTGTATGGGAGCCCCAAGAAGCTATCTGACGACCGAATGAACAGGTGCGCTGACAGCTTATTATCCACGACATAGAATTGATAAAGCAGGTGGCACGGAGGCAGCGCCATCTTGCCTTGACGGGCATTTTCCTGAGGGCTCACCTTCTCGTCCGGCAGGTATTCCACGTTCCAACCATGGAACAGGATTCGCCGACTATTCGGGTTGGTCTTCAGGGCATTAACGACGTAGTCGATCTGATTGATCGTCCCGCCATCCTTGGTTGGCCAAGCAGTCCACTGCTTGCCGTAGACTGGCCCGAGGCCACCTTCTTCGGTGGCCCACTCGTTCCAAATCTTAACGCCATTCTCATTGAGCCATTTAACGTTAGTATCGCCGCCAAGAAACCAAATAAGCTCATTAACAATACTTTTAAAGTGCAACTTCTTCGTTGTAAGCAAAGGAAAGCCTTTCGACAGGTCGTGTCGATACTGCCTCCCAAAGACACTAATAGTACCGGTGCCGGTTCGGTCACCTTTGACCGCACCATTCTCAAGAACATCAGTCAGTAAGTCCAGATAGCTTTTCATGCAATTTTCTCCGCCTGGGCTGCTTCCAGGATACTGATCACTTGCTTGAGTTTATCAATTTCTTTTTGAGAGTCCAAGAGCCGCTTGTTGGCATCAGCCAAAAGGCTTTTATAGGTATCTCTTGAACCAATCATATCTTGATACTTCTGCTCATTAGTCTGAGCAGCATCGTCAGCTATTTTAGCCTCCGTAAACCAGTGAAGAACCTCGACCCTAGCAGCTTCCAACTTATCAGTAAGCACTACAAGAGGATCAACTGGCTTCTTGTTTGAGACCTTCTTGCGCAAAAATTCGATTCGGCGATTCTCCTTGATAATTTCAAGGCGCTCCAAAGGCCAAACACGCATGCGGATAGTATTGCGATGCATACCAGTCATACGGCTAAGCTCAGCAACAGTCGCCTTCATAGAGTCGTCCGCTGCGATATTAAGAAGCGCTTCGGCCAACAACTCTGTGTACTGATCAAAATCTTCTTTATTCTTCTGATCGAATGCCCGTGGATCAGACATCTCAGAGCTCCTCTTCCAGCAACTGAAGGACGCCATAAGCTTCCTCCATCGCGGCTTTGTTCTGCGCATGTGTGTGTGCATACGCTGGATTGCCGAGCATCGCCTTGTTCTGGTAATAAACGTCTCGCCAAGCCGGCGCGTTGGCCTTGCTGACGATGGCATTCTGGCAACGGTTAGGGTTACAACGAAGCCCGCCAATGCAAGGTAGGGAACTGTCGAACTCATCCGCGCCGCCACCATAACAGAAGCCAGAGCCCACGTTGATAACCGCAATGTGCTGGTCGAGCATAGCCTCAAAAATATCGTCCTTGGTGTGCCCAGAGGCCATGTAACCTCGGAAAACCTTCCTGAGGCTTTCCCTATGGGCCTCAGCATTCACGCCTGCGTAGCTGCCGTCAGGGTCGAAGCGCTGTTGAATGCTTTCAATTTCCGCATCCTGACGAAGCGACCTACCTTTCGTCTTCCGGGCACCACCACCCTTGGATATTCGGTCGGCAATCTCGCCATAGAGCAGGGTGGTCTTACTAAACCCGCGATCTGAATGCCCCACACCTACGATCTCACCGAAGTGCTTAAGCTGGTGAGAGATAAACGGCAGACCCAAGTCGGCACGATAAAGCTGATAAGCCAAGGTATGGCGCATCATGTAGGCGTTGAAGTCAAGCTCCTCAAAAGTCTCCGGCGGCAAGATACGCTCGAAAAATTTTTCCAGTGTGAGCTTGGTTGCGCCGGCAGAAAATGGCTTCCCTTGCTCCCCAAAAGCGACCGTATCCACATTCGAAAAGATATAGTCGTTGTTCTTGTATTTACTGATTAACTGACACACCCGAACAGCATCACGAACAATGGGGATGGCGAGCCAAAAATCATCAAACAACTCAACAAGATTGTCCTGGTGCTTGCTCACATTGCTTGCCAACACCCAGTAGCGGCCATCAGGGCGAAGGCTAGAACTAGCGAGCAGCTCTGCATATTCAGACGGACGCATCCCTGTGTACTGGCCAATAATGTAGAGGCACGAATAGTTGACGAAATTCATATACAACCTGAATTCATCATTAAATGGCGAGCCGGTGATTTTTGCATATTGCCTAACCGCATAGTTAGCATTCATCGAGAACAGGTTGCTTGAACCCATGACATCACTGTCCAATAACCTAGAGGCTTCCTCCTTCGAGAAGCCCTTATTCACCAGCCGATTATAGACATACAGGTTAAATTTCAGCGGGTTCAACCCATTCATTTGCGCAGGAAAATAATCTTTTGCGTTGCGGCGTTTGAGGCTGGCAGTATCAATTACGTTCTCACCCATAGCATCCAAAAAGTCGACAATGGATAGCGAGGCCATTTGAGATGAAATTTCGAAGACGGTGTTTGGTAATACTTGGGACTTTTTTTCAGCATCCTTTGCAGGGCGATGTTTACCACCAAGGACTTTCCACTTTAACTTGGTAAAGTCCACGAGTGGTAGGTTTGCACCGAACACGTTCGCTTGCAGATAGCCTGACTTTAGTAGCTTGAAAAGCTTTTCAGTGTTCCCATCGTATACATAATCAAAATCCTCCGCAGCTGCTGCATAAAAATGCGCAGATAAACATTGAATTGAGATCAGCTCACGATCAACGTGCTCTTTTCCAAGTTCAATAGCAGCGACGGAATAAACCTTATCCAAAAACCGAAGCCCGCACTCATAGTCAGTGATCAACGAATTGGGCTTTGGCGGTTTCTTGTTTGCACTGACGGATTGACCCTCCGCTGGAACTCCACTCAGCGCCTTGAGAATGATCATGAACGCAGCTTTAAGCTCAAGGATCGCCAACTCTGGAATGTTGGGGTACTTCGTAAAATCAATCCGAAGCTTGGATCCACGAATATAACGGGATGCATTTGGGTAATCCGCATTGAAGTCCCAGACCCCGTCCAGGAATTCAGAGAGTTCAGATACCTGCAAGGCATTGAGATAGGCCAGAAAAGCCAAGGCTTCCTGCTGCTCGCTCTCTTCTTCAGAAGCAATAGCCGCTCCCTGTAGCAAAGACAAGCTAAAGCGAAACTTCGAAAACGTTAACAGGGTGGAGAAATTCGTTTGTTCCATCATCACATCCCCACCCCATCAACCAGCACAGTTGTATCTACAAACTCGGAAAGACGACGGCCTTCGGCCAATTCCTTAGGAGTAAAATCAGAGTTTGAGTTGAGGATGCCATCCAACAGAGCCAAGTTTTCGCGCACTACGCGGCCATAGGGTGTGTCCATGATCCGAGATACCTCCATAAGCTTAAGGTAGTCCCGCTCCATCGCGAACAGCTCCGGCAAACTAGACGCAGTGAGCAAAACGTTCTCACATCCTAGGCACATGTTGTACAGCGCACATGGGCTACCAGGTACATAGGTACTCAGTTTTTTGATGAACTCTGGCGGGTTGAAAATATTACGACAGCTCGCCAGCGGCGTTTTGAAAACTACCTGAGGCCCATCGAGATTCACGACGTCGATCAGGTTGGCCTCAGCATCCTTGTTCGGGCCCTGATCAAACGCCTCGGCTGCCGACTCATGGAGTTCCCTGAGCGCCACATCCAGTTTGGAGCGTGCGATGTGGTTGAAGTCCATACGATCCAGGTAGGCTAGGGTAGTCTCGATATGTTTGTGGCCCAAAATCAGCTGGATCTCGCGGACGGGTACGTCCCGCTCCACCAGTTCGCTGATGAAGCTAGGGCGCAGCCGGGAAGGCGAAAGGCTCAACGGCTGACCAGAGCTGTCCAGTAGGGCTTTACGCTTAGAATATGCTGCGAAGACTACCCCCAAGGCCCCGTCCTTCGCAGTTGCAAAAGATTTGATCTCAAGAAAGCTGATCCGCGCACTGGACTGCCAGATGAATAGCTTGTCGCGCACGGCCTCGGGAGCAGACTCGCGCAGCGAAGCTGTCAGTGCTTTAACGTCTTCAAACACTTTGGCAACAGCCCTGGATTGAGCAGTGGTAAGCCAGGTGATATCAGCCTCAAAAATATCAAGGTGCATCACCTTTCCACCCTCGGAGCGCTCTTTCCAGTACCTCAGGCAGGGGCGACCGGTAAGCGGGTGCCTAGGCTCATAATCATCCACATCAAGAAGCTTGATTGAGTCAGCGTTCAACCCGGTGACTTGGGCGAGCTTAATGGCATACGGAGCAATAACGGTCGAATCGATTCGGTAGTGAGCACCCCAACCTTCCACCACCTCCCGCAGGCTGACGCCAGAACGCTTAACGAGTCGAAGAAAACCTAAAACATAAGGATCGTCACTATCCTTCTGATCGTAGCCAGCATGAGAACAGCTCAGCTTGTTCTCAAAAATCCAACGAGCACTGTCGAGGGTGTTGAGGCCTGGCTTCAAGCGCCCATCCTTGCAGAGAGGATCCTCACCAATGCCGCTCTTCTGATACGGCTGAGAAAGGGTGTTGTAGTGCAGGATATCCTCTTCAACGCTCTCAGAAATACGAACACGCTCGGCGCTCGAATAGGGACGGTACTGATCAGTGACGCGGTCAGCATCGAATCCTTGGCAGTTGATGAAATCTGATCCCGTGTAACCTTTGATGTTTTTAATGGTCGTCAAGGTGATCCGGGCGGCGCTAATCAAGGTATTGGCGGAGACTGGAGAAAGGTCACCCGCAACAATCTGCCGCTCAAGGTACGAGCGAAACAGAGGGAGGATAAATGGATCAAGAAACTCAGTCAGCGGCTCCATTCCCCTGAAGCCACGCCCAACAAGGAGCTTGGTGAACCATCTAAACCCCTCATGGTAATTGCTAGCTCCTGAGTCGCTGGTAGTCCCCAGAGAAGCGGTCGCAAACGCATGTTTCAGATCGTTGAATGGCCTATCTTCAGAAGATTTCTCGAGGTCGTCCAAGGTAGCGAAATCAAGCATTTTGAGGCGTTTGAAATCCACAAGAGCACTCTCCTGCGGCACAAACTCTTCCTTGGACTCAATTCGTTCCTTAACGGTCATGTAATCCGTTGAGGCCACGCCCAGGAATTGAAGATCCAGATTGATTTCATCGTACGCAAGACGGACGCCTTCATACTGACTGAAGCCATGCTTGATCGACTCAAGCCCCACAATCGGCTCAACAGCCTTTGTGAGACTAAGTTTGTTGCCGTAAATGGGCAACTCGAGCTTTTCTTCTTGGGAAAGAGACTTGTACCAGCCCAACAACTTCAAACGCCAGTTGCAGCCAGCAGCGGTTTCTCCCTGGTGAATAACACCATCAATGAGCATGTTAAGGATGAGTTTCTGCTCTGCAAGCTCGAACATCTCGATTGATGGATCGAGATCCTTACTAGCAATATAGGACTCACTCAGCATGAGTGGAGCGTACTTCCCACTGGAATCGTCGGCGAGCTCGACTTGGTAGTAATTGAGCGGATTTTCTTCCAGCTCTCTAAGCCACCTGATGATCTTGCCACTTTCAACTGCACGTACTGAAATATTCATTTCTTATCTCCCAACCTGATCTTCAATGTCGTCTGCGCAGCAAGATCCGCCATGCTTTTTGCCTTGGTCGAAACTTCTCCCGTGTTCGGGCAAACCAGATGAAAAATATCCTGTGGCAACCTGGTATAAATCCCTGTCGTGGATGCGTCTTCGTGGCCGAGGGATTTCTGCGCCATTAGAAGTTTGTCGAGGTAGTTATCGCCAAAGTCTGGGCTAATCAAAATCGCATACGCATGGCCATGACGAAGCTTATGTGGCGAGACCATACGCTCAAGTCGCTTGCTCTTAACGGCACGCTTAGAAAGTCGCTCAAGCAGTTTGCTAATAGCGTCAGGATTGAAAGGTCGTCCCTCTGAATTGAAGAAGCAGGGAGTTACATCCGCACTTTCGTAACGGCGAGCGTGCTTCTTGAATAAAGGAGAAGCGTGGTAACGCTTAATACGCTCGAGCACAGCTCGACTCACGATTGAGTATCGCGGTTTGAACTCCTTACCACGCCCCTTGCTTCCATCAATATACAGCGGGCAATAATCAGGATGCACCCAATCAAGTGCGTCATCTGGAACAAAGTTAGCTTGAGCGAACCCCAAAGCCTTATTCACGGCCCCTAGGGTGACCCTACCAACTTCACTTCGACGCAAGCCCACATCAAAGATAGTTTGGATTAGGCAACGCTCCCTCTCGCTACTGGCATACTCAATAAGCGCTTTGAGCTCCCGCATGGAACAGGGATATACCAAATCTTTCTTCGGAGGCGGCGAAAGAAATCCACCGGCATAAGGATTGTCCTCCCGCACAGCAGATCGTTGTTTACCTGCAACACACAAGAAATCGTTGAACAGGGCCATATAACAAGCATCCCTGTTACGGATAGTAGTTGAGGTCAAACTATCAACTTCGCGCAAGTGGGAATAGTAGCGCTGAATGTTGTGCTTACTTACGGCAAGAAGTATTTCGTCATAGGACGAGCTTTTGAAAGTAGGCGTGCCTTTCATGTGCTCGAGAAGGTAACCAATGTTACGCCCGTACGTCTCGGCGGACAGGGCCGCTAGGTTGGCACTGCGTACTGCGTAGGTCAGGTACTCGCTTACAAGCGGGACTAACCTCTCTTCTGAATCGAACAGCCCCACCGCAGTCACAGACACCTGGTCTGCCACTGTAGGCCCATCCTCGTTGAGCATCGACCCACCCAGGTCGAGCAACTGCTTCTCTTTGACTACAACCTTCACCGACTACCCCTTTTTGAAGGCCGCCCATCCTATGCAGAATGTGCAGCTTGTCAAGGTCAAGATGAAGTCGCATGAAAGACAAATTTTTTAGGCTAGGAACACGTACTGTGCGCTTTTTCCTACGTCCGATA
>NZ_JBEOPQ010000041.1:0-49557 GCF_040310285.1 Pseudomonas sp. HY2-MNA-CIBAN-0224
AGCTTGCCTCGCGATCTTTTGATCGTTTAAAGATCGCGAGGCAAGCTCGCTCCTACAGATCAGTCAGTTACCTAACCAAGGATCCTGCATGCAAGCCGCCAACCCGCGTCGCGGGTACATTCTGGGCCTCAGCGCCTATGTCATCTGGGGCCTGTTCCCACTCTATTTCAAACTGCTGGAAAGCGTGCCCGCCGCCGAGATTATCGTCAGCCGCGTGCTCTGGTCAGCGCTGTTTGGCTCGCTGTTGTTGCTGGTATGGAAGCACCCCGGCTGGTGGCAAGAGCTGCGCGACAACCCCAGACGCCTCGCCGTGCTCAGCGGCAGCGGCCTGTTGATCGCCACTAACTGGCTGACCTATGTGTGGGCGGTGAACAACGACCGCATGCTCGAAGCCAGCCTGGGTTACTACATCAACCCGCTGGTCAACGTGCTGCTCGGGATGTTGCTGCTGGGTGAGCGCCTGCGCCGCCTGCAATGGATTGCCGTGGGCCTGGCCGCCATCGGTGTGGCCGAGCAAGTGTGGCAAGCCGGCAGCCTGCCGTGGGTGTCACTGGTGTTGGCGCTGACCTTTGGCTTTTACGGGCTGATCCGCAAGCAGGCGCCAGTCAAAGCCTTGCCGGGGCTGGTGGTCGAAACCTGGATTCTGGTGCCCATCGCCATCGGCTGGCTGCTGATGCACCCCGAGGCCAACAGTGCCCACGCCGATTTCTGGGCCACCTCACAAGCCTGGCTGCTGGTGGCCGCAGGCCCGGCCACATTAGTCCCCCTGGTGTGCTTCAACGCGGCCACGCGCCACCTGCCCTACACCACCATCGGCTTTATGCAGTACATCGCGCCCACCCTGGTGCTGATTCTTGCCGTGTGGGTGTTTGGCGAACACTTGTCCGAAAGCACCCTTATCGCCTTTATGTTCATTTGGGCGGGCCTTGTGGTGTACAGCATTGACGCCTGGCTGAGCCTGCGCAAAAAAGCCTGACCTGAACCCCGTGGGAGCACGCCCGCTCCCACGGGGTTTTTATGGGCCTGCTTATAAAATTGTGTACTGTTTTTAGAATTATCTGGAACAACCTGCACTTTTCTTGAGAACATCCTGTTCTTCTACGTGACCGATAGCTTAATAAAAGTCGCAGAACGACGTAGTTAGTCTGATTTTCACATCGGCAAATGATCATGTAGTATGCCTCGGCGACCACTACATAATTGGCAACAAGGTCGGTCAATGCGTCTGCTTTACCCCGTATGACCCCGCTGCGGCGGTGTTTTGAGAAGCGCTCCAGGCTTTAAATAACAATGAGTGAGGCAAGCAATGACTGAACACGTTCACGTCGGTGGCCTGCAGGTCGCCAAAGTCCTGTTCGACTTCGTCAACAACGAAGCCATCCCCGGTACCGGCCTCAACGCCGACCAGTTCTGGGCCGGTGCCGATAAGGTCATTCATGACCTGGCCCCCAAGAACAAAGCACTGCTCGCCAAACGCGATGATTTGCAGGCGCGCATCGACGCCTGGCACCAGGCGCAGACCGGTAAGGCCCATGACGCCGTGGCTTACAAAGCCTTCCTACAAGACATTGGGTATCTGCAGCCAGAAGCCGCAGATTTCCAGGCAACGACGCAAAACGTCGATGACGAAATCGCCCGCATGGCTGGCCCACAGTTGGTGGTGCCGGTGATGAATGCGCGCTTTGCCCTCAACGCCTCGAACGCCCGCTGGGGTTCGCTGTACGACGCGTTGTACGGCACCGATGCCATCAGCGAAGCCGATGGCGCCGAAAAGGGCAAAGGCTACAACAAGGTCCGTGGCGACAAGGTGATTGCCTTCGCCCGCGCCTTTCTTGACGAAGCCGCGCCGCTGGCCAACGGTTCGCACGTTGACTCCACGGCTTACGCCATCGTTGACGGCGCCTTGCAGGTCACCCTCAAAGGCGGCGCCAGCAGCGGCCTGCGCGACACCGCGCAACTGATCGGCTACCACGGCTCGGCCACGGCACCGACCGCTGTGCTGCTCAAACACAACGGCCTGCACTTCGAGATCCAGATCGACGCCACCAGCCCGGTCGGCAAAACCGATGCGGCAGGCGTCAAAGACGTGCTGATGGAAGCCGCGCTGACCACCATCATGGACTGCGAAGACTCGGTTGCTGCGGTCGACGCCGATGACAAAGTGGTGATCTACCGCAACTGGCTCGGCCTGATGAAGGGCAACCTGAGCGAGCAAGTGACCAAGGGCGGCGAAACCTTCACCCGCACCATGAACCCGGACCGCGAGTACACCGCGCCCAACGGCGGCACCGTCAGCCTGCATGGCCGTTCGCTGTTGTTCGTGCGTAACGTGGGCCACCTGATGACCATCGACGCGATCCTCGACAAGGACGGCAACGAAGTCCCTGAAGGCATCCTCGACGGCCTGCTGACTAGCCTGGCGGCCATCCATAGTCTCAACGGCAAGGCCTCGCGCAAAAACAGCCGCACCGGTTCGGTGTACATCGTCAAACCGAAAATGCACGGGCCTGACGAAGCCGCCTTCACCAACGAGCTGTTCGGGCGCATCGAAGACGTGCTCAAGCTGCCGCGCAACACGCTCAAAGTCGGGATCATGGACGAAGAGCGCCGCACCACCGTCAACCTCAAGGCGTGCATCAAGGCCGCCAGCGAACGCGTAGTGTTCATCAACACCGGCTTCCTGGACCGTACCGGCGACGAGATCCACACCTCCATGGAAGCCGGGCCGATGGTGCGCAAGGCCGACATGAAAGCCGAGAAGTGGATTTCGGCCTACGAGAACAACAACGTCGACGTGGGTTTGAACACCGGCCTGCAAGGCCGTGCGCAAATCGGCAAAGGCATGTGGGCAATGCCCGACCTGATGGCGGCGATGCTGGAACAGAAAATCGCTCACCCGCTGGCCGGTGCCAACACCGCCTGGGTGCCATCGCCGACCGCCGCGGCCTTGCACGCGCTGCATTACCACAAGGTCGACGTGTTCGCGCGTCAGGCCGAACTGGCCAAGCGCGCCCCGGCCTCGGTGGACGACATCCTGACCATCCCGCTGGCCGTGAACCCGCAGTGGACGCCTGAGCAGATCCAGAACGAACTGGACAACAACTCACAAGGCATTCTGGGTTACGTGGTGCGCTGGATCGATCAGGGCGTGGGCTGTTCGAAAGTGCCGGACATTCACGACGTCGGCTTGATGGAAGACCGTGCAACGCTGCGTATTTCCAGCCAGCACATCGCCAACTGGCTGCGTCACGGCATCGTCAGCGAGACCCAAGTGCTTGAAAGCCTCAAGCGCATGGCCCCGGTGGTTGACCGCCAGAACGCCAACGACGCGCTGTACCGTCCATTGGCACCGAACTTCGACAGCAACATCGCCTTCCAGGCGGCGGTCGAATTGGTGATCGAAGGCACTAAACAGCCAAACGGCTACACCGAGCCGGTGTTGCACCGTCGTCGTCGTGAGTTCAAGGCTAAAAACGGCCTGTAAATGAAACACTGTAGCCGCTGCCGCAGGCTGCGATAAGGGCCGCAGGACCTTCAAGATGTTGGGGTCGCTGCGCAACCCATCGCAGCCTGCGGCAGCGGCTACAGATTCAGTTCTTTTTTGATCAGGTCCAGCAGCTTGGGCGGATCAATGGGCTTGAGCAGAAAGTCCAGCACGTTCAAGTGCATCGCTTCAATCGCGTCCCGTACCTCTGCATCCCCCGACATGATGATGATCGGCAGCTCAGCGCGTTCTGATTCGCGCACCTGGCGGATCAGGTGCAAACCGTCGTGGGGCTCCATGCGCAAATCGGTGAGCATCAGGCCAATCGGCAAGGCTGAATCCAGCAACGCCAGCGCGTGGGTGCCATTGCTGGCGGTTGCGCAGTCAATCCCGTGCAGCGACAGCAGCTCTGCCAACAACTCACGGGCCAGCGGGTCATCTTCGACGATCAACACGCATTGCTCCGCCGGAGCTGGGGCTTGCATCACCTCGCTCAAGAGTTCACGTTCGGCGTCGGTCAGAATGTCGTGTTCGCTCATACCCGTCTCAAAAACTGCCCCCGGTTAAAAACCAAGCGGTTCAGTCAGTTATCCCCCACTGCGATCAATGTGCACCTAGCTAAGCCTATTTCCAAGTAGAGCCGGTCTGAAAAATGTAAAAAGCCCGCACGTTGTCGAAAAACACAGCCGCCAGACAGGTTTCCTAGACTTACGTCCAATGGGCACCCGCGTGCAGACAACCGAGCATGAAGGCCAGCAGGGGCCCGCCCCGTGATAACAACAACGGCTAATCATGCGGTATCGGTAATGAGCAAATCGGATGCGTTTCTCCAGGCAGGTCGAACGGCGGTGTTGCAAAACATCCACGGCACCATGCAGTTCTTGCAGCGGTTCCCGCCCTTTAACCAAATGGAAAACACTCACCTGGCCTTCCTGGTTGAACAGTGCCAACTGCGCTTCTATGGCCCCGGTGACAGCATCATTCGGCCCGAAGACGGCCCGGTCGAGCATTTCTATATCGTCAAACAAGGTCGCGTCATCGGCGAACGCACACACCAGGGCGCCAGCGTGGTCGAAACCACCTTTGAAATCACCGCTGGCGAGTGCTTCCCCCTCGCCGCCCTGCTGGGGGAGCGGGCCACCCGCACAGAACACTTGGCCGCTGAAGACACCTTCTGCCTGCAACTGAACAAAGCCGCGTTTATCAAAGTGTTTGCCCTGTCCGAAGAGTTCCGCGATTTCGCCTTGCGCGGGGTCAGCAGCCTGCTCGACAAGGTCAACCGGCAAGTGCAGCAAAAAGCCGTCGAAACCCTCGGCACCCAATACTCGCTCAACACCCGCTTGGGCGAATTGGCCATGCGCCACCCGGTTACCTGCAGCCCGCAGACCGCCCTGCGCGAAGCCGTGCGCCTGATGCATGAGCAACAAGTGGGCAGCATCGTGATCGTTAACGAACACAAAGCGCCGCTCGGAATCTTCACCCTGCGCGATTTGCGTCAGGTGGTGGCCAATGGCATTGAAGAGTTTGATCAGGCCATCGACGCGCACATGACCGCCGGGCCGTTTTACCTGTCACCCGACCACAGCGCCTTCGACGCTGCCATTGCCATGACCGAACGGCACATCGCCCACGTGTGTCTGGTCAAGGAACAGCGCCTGTGCGGCGTGGTCTCCGAGCGCGACTTGTTCTCGCTGCAACGGGTCGACCTGGTGCACCTGGCCCGCACCATTCGCCATGCGCCCAGGCTGGACACCCTGATCAACCTGCGCGGTGAAATCAGCCAGTTGGTAGAACGCATGCTGGCCCACGGCGCCTCTTCGACCCAGATCACCCACATCATCACCCTGCTCAACGACCACACCGTGTGCCGCGTGATCGAGTTGGTGCTGGCCGAGCGTGGCGACCCCGGCGTGCCGTTCACCTGGCTGTGTTTCGGCAGCGAAGGCCGACGCGAACAAACCCTGCACACCGACCAGGACAACGGCATCTTGTTCGAGGCCAAAGACGCCGCCGAAGCCGCCGAGATTCGCCAGCGTTTGTTGCCCATTGCACAGCAGATCAACCACCACCTGGCGGCCTGCGGCTTCACCCTGTGCAAAGGCAACATCATGGCCGGCAACCCCGAGCTGTGTTTGTCCCGCGCCGAATGGGCCCGACGCTTCAGCGCGTTTATTCGCGAGGCCACGCCGCAAAACCTGTTGGCCTCCAGCATCTACTTCGACCTGCGCGCCGTGTGGGGCGACGAACAAGGTTGCCAGCACCTGCGCCGCACCATCCTCACCCAAGTCGCCGATAACCGTTTGTTCCAACGCATGATGGCCGACAACGCCCTGCGTCATCGCCCGCCCGTGGGGCGCTTTCGCGAGTTTGTGCTGGAGCGCAAAGGCGGCGACAAAGCCACCCTCGACCTCAAGGTGCAGGGCCTCGGCCCGTTCGTTGACGGCGCCCGCCTGTTGGCGCTGGCCCATGGCGTCGAGGCCATCAACACCCTGGAACGCCTGCGCCAGCTCACCACCCTGGGCGTGATCGAGCCGCTGGACGGCGCGGCCTACGAAGAGGCGTATCACTTTATTCAGCAGACCCGCATGCAACAGCATCAACTGCAGACCCGGCAAAATCGCCCGTACTCCAACCGCGTCGACCCCGACCAGTTGAACCAGCTGGACCGCCGTATCCTGCGTGAAGCGCTGCGCCAGGCGCAGCGCCTGCAAAGCAGCCTGGCCCTGCGGTATCAGCTATGAAGCTGTTTTCCTGGCTGCTGCCGCGTAAAGCCCCGACCTTAAGCCTTGCCCAGCAGCAACGTCTGTTGCGCCTGCCCGAGTCTGCCGGGCTGGGCGACCACGCGCTGCGCGCCCAGCGCTGGGTGGTGGTTGACTTGGAAACCAGCGGCCTGAACCTCAATCGCGACCAAGTGTTATCGATTGGCGCGATGGTCATTGAAGACGGCGCCATCGACTTCAGCCAAACCTTTGAGCGGACCTTGTTGCGCACCGACAACCCGCTGAGCCCAAGCGTCTTGCTGCATGGCTTGGGGCCCAGTGCGATTGCCGCCGGCAGCGACCCGGCCGACGCCCTGCTGGACTTTATGGCGTTTGTCGGTGACAGCCCGCTGCTGGCATTCCACGCCCCGTTCGACCAGCACATGCTCACCCGCGCGCTCAAAGACAGCCTGGGTTACCGCTTGCAACATGCCTTTATGGACGTGGCAGCCCTGGCGCCCATGCTCTGCACGCAGCATCAGGGCCGGGATGCCGGGCTGGATCACTGGATCAAGCACTTCAACCTGTATGTCGAAGACCGCCACAACGCCAGCGCCGACGCCCTGGCCACCGCGGAGCTGGCGCTCATCCTGTTCAGCCGCGCCCGCGCCCAAGGCATTGACAGCCCCCAGGCCCTGCAACAGCGCCTCAACCAGTGGCAACGGCGCAAGATCATTCACAACTTTTAAAAGCGCCCTCACCCTAGCCCTCTCCCTCCGGGAGAGGAGACTGACCGCACGCGGACTCAAGATCACCACACATCGGCTCCCTCTCCCTCCGGGAGAGGGTTGGGGTGAGGGCGAGGGCTGCCCGCGATCAAAACCCATCCGATGAGCGTCAATTGCGCCGCCCGTTCCCCTCTGACACAATCGCGAATAATTATCGTTAGTTAAAACTTGCCCTCGGTGCAGCCGTTGTCCTCACTCCAAACCCCTCAGCACGAACTGGTTGGCTCGCTTTACCGCGACCATCGCGTTTGGCTGCTGGCGTGGTTGCGGCGCAATGTGGCGTGCCCGCAGCGCGCCGAGGACTTGAGCCAGGACACCTTCGTGCGCCTGCTGGGCCGCAGCGATCTCAGCGCCCCGCGTGAGCCCCGGGCGTTTCTCGCGGCCATCGCCAAGGGCCTGCTGTTTGACTACTTTCGCCGCGCCGCCCTGGAGCAGGCGTACCTCAACGAACTGACGTTGCTGCCCGAGGCCGAGCAGCCCTCGCCCGAAGAACAACACCTGATCCTCGAAGACCTGAAAGCCATCGACCGCCTGCTCGGCAAGCTGTCGAGCAAGGCCCGTGCGGCGTTCCTGCACAGCCGCCTCGATGGCCTGCCCCATGCCGACATCGCGCAACGCCTGGGCGTGTCGGTGCCGCGTGTGCGTCAGTACCTGGCGCAAGGCATGCGCCAGTGCTACATCGCGCTGTATGGCGAACCCACGTGAGCGCGATCAGTTCCAAACCGGTGTCGGCCCGCGTGCTCGACGCGGCCATTGCCTGGCAACTGTGCCTGGACTGCGGCAATGGCAGCCCGGTGCAACAGGCCGAATTCGACAAGTGGTACGCCGCCAGCGAAGAACACGCCCGCGCCTGGCAACAACTGGGCATGCTCGACCACCGCTTCAGCAGCACCAGCCTGGCGGCACGCAATGCCTTGCGTAACGCCCGCAGCGGGGTGCATCAGCGGGTGCGCAAACTCGGCAGCGGCCTGGCGAGCATTGCGCTGGTGTGCGGGCTGGCCCTGTTCGCGGGCAAAAATTACCTG
Organism: Pseudomonas sp. HY2-MNA-CIBAN-0224; assembly: GCF_040310285.1. NCBI lineage: Bacteria > Pseudomonadati > Pseudomonadota > Gammaproteobacteria > Pseudomonadales > Pseudomonadaceae > Pseudomonas > Pseudomonas sp. HY2-MNA-CIBAN-0224. Next base: position 7,997 of record NZ_JBEOPQ010000041.1, read on the forward strand.
CCGCTGGACTACTGGATGGCCTACCAACGCACCGCCACCGGCGAGCAGCGCCAGTTGCAACTGGCCGATGGCACGGTGATCAACCTCAACACCCACAGCGCGGTAGATGTGCGCTTTGATGGCGACACCCGGCGCATCATCCTGCAAGCCGGCGAGATCATGGTGCAGACCGGCCACGGCGACCCACGACCCTTTGTCGTGCAAACCCGCGACGGCACCCTGCGGGCCTTGGGCACGCGGTTTATGGTCAAGCGCGAAGACGACGGCACGCGCCTGAGCGTGCTGCAATCACGCGTGGCGGCGCACCCCGAAAACAGCCTTGAGGACGTCATCTTCAGCGCAGGCCAGCAAGTGCTCATGCACCGCGACTCTCTAGGCCAGATGCTCACCGTCACCGCCGGGGCCGATGCCTGGACACGCGGCATGCTGGTGCTCGACAACGTGCGCCTGGCCGACATGGTTGGCGAACTCAATCGCTACCACCGTGGGCACCTGGGCGTTGATCCGCGCGTGGCCGACCTGCGCATCACCGGCAGCTTCCCGCTGGACAACCTCGAGCTGGCGCTCAATGCCCTGCCGCCGATCCTGCCGGTCAAGGTCAAACAGCTCACCCCGTGGTGGATCACCGTCGCCCCGGCGCCAGAAAAATAAATGCAGATTATTTTCAATTAGCCCTATCACTTTTCGCTGCTCGTTCGGCTCCTAGTCATTGAGAACCATTTCCATTCAGGAATCCGCCGAATGTCCCGCACCTTCGATACGTTTTTGCGCCCCAGCCTGTTGACCCTGGCCATTGCCCTCGGCACACCGCTGGCCAGCACCGCGTTAATAGCCGCCGAACAAAACACCACCTCGCGCAGCTACAACCTGCCCGCCGGGCCGTTGGCCGCCACGCTCAACCAGATCGCCAGCCAGGCCAGCCTGACCCTGGCCATCGACCCTGCGCTGCTGGCCGGCAAAACCTCGGCACCCGTGCAGGGCACGTTCGAACCCACCACGGCGCTGCGTGAAGCGTTGCGGGGGACGGGGTTGCAGTTGGTGCCGGGCAGCGCAGGCAGCTACACCCTGATCGCAATCACACAGGGCGCCGTGGCCCTGGAAGCCACCACGATTTCCGCTCAGGGCGGGTACGAAAGTGCTTGGGGGCCAGTCACTGGCTACCTGGCGCAGCGCTCAGCGGCGGGTACTAAAACTGACACCGCGCTGGCAGAAGCCCCACGCTCAATCTCGGTCGCCACGCGTAGCCAGATGCAAGATCGCGCGGCGCAAAACCTCGACGATGCCGTGCGTTACATGCCCGGCGTGACCGCCAGCAGCTATGGCAGCGATAGCCGTTCGGAATGGCTGAAAGTGCGCGGCTTTGAACCCACTCAATTCCTCGACGGCCTGCCGCTGCCCAAAGGTTCCTACACCATGCCCAAGCTTGAAACTTGGGACCTGGAGCGTGTCGCCTTGCTGCGCGGTCCGGCTTCATCGGTGTACGGGCAAACCCCGGCAGGCGGCTTGCTGGACATGGTCAGCCGTCGCCCCGAAGACACCGCCAGCCACGAGGTACAGCTGCAAATCGGCAGCTACCAGCGCAAGCAAATCAGCTTTGACAGCACGGGGCCGATAGATGACGAAGGGCGTTTTCTGTATCGCGTGAGCGGCGTGGTGCGTGACAGCAACACCACCATCGAGCACACCGATGACAAGCGCTACAACATCGCCCCGAGCCTGACGTGGAACATCGACCCGGACACCACGCTGACCTTCCTCAGCCAGTTCAACCGCGATGACACCGGCACCACCAGCCAGTTCTTGCCGATTCAGGGCACGCTGGTGTCCACCCCGGCAGGCAAGGTCAAGCCCCACAAGAACCTGGGTGATCCGGACTGGGAGTTCTACGACAAAACTTACTACGCACTCGGCTATGCCTTTGAACATCGCCTGAACGATGTATGGCAGTTCCGCCAAAACCTGCGTTACACCAAAAGTGACTTGTCCTTTCAGAGCATCACCGCCGGCGGTTACTTTGGTTCGGTGGCCGATGACGGCACCGTCCAGCGCGGGGCCAACATCGTGGACGAAGACATCAGCCAGTTTGCCGTGGACAACAACCTGCAAGCCGACTTCACCACCGGCGCACTCAAGCACACGCTGCTGATCGGCCTTGATCATCAGCGCGTTGATACCAGCTACAAATGGCAATACGGCGTTGCACCGACCAGCAACATCATCAACCCGATCTACGGGCAAGACTTCAGCCACATCAACTACACCGCCTACAACGATTACAACCAGAAAACCCGCGACACCGGCCTGTACCTGCAAGACCAAATGGCGCTGGATAACTGGCGTCTGACCCTGGGCGGGCGTCAAGACTGGCTGCACACCGACACCACCTTCTACAACCAGAACGATGCCCGCGACAAACGCGACAACAGCGCCTTTACCGGCAATGCGGCGCTGAGCTACGTGTTCGACTCGGGGTTCACCCCTTACGTGTCCTATGCCGAGTCGTTCCAGGCCGAACCGGGGGGCTTTGGCGGCAAAGCGTTCAAGCCCGGTACAGGCAAGCAATACGAATTGGGCCTTAAATACCAGCCACCGGGCAGCGAGATGCTCTTCACTGCCGCCGTGTATGACCTGACCCGCAAAAACATCGTACTCAGCGACACCCTTGGCGTGAGCCGCCCCTTGGGTGAAGCCAACGTGCGTGGTCTGGAACTGGAGGCCGTGGGCAACGTCAACGACAACCTGAAACTGACCGCCGCCTACACCTACGCCAACACCAAAATGACCAAAGTATCAGACCCGCTGGACAAAAATCGCCCGCTGCCGCTGACACCCGAACATCAGGCTTCGATCTGGGCTGACTACACCTGGCACAAAGGCGCACTGGAAGGCTTCGGCATTGGTTTCGGGGCGCGTTACATCGGCGAAACCGACAACATCGCCATTGGCAGCAAGGGCTACGTGGCAGACGCCGCTTACGGTCACACAGACGCCTACACCGTGTATGACGCGGCCGTGCATTACGACCTCGGCAAGGTCAGCAAAGCCCTTAAAGGCACCACCGTGTCGGTCAATGCCAATAACGTTTTCGACAAGCAGTACCTGTCAACGTGCGACGGTTTCTACTGCTACTACGGTGACCGCCGCAACATCATGGCCAGTGTTGACTACAAGTGGTAACCCGCTGAACCGGCTTCTGTAGGCGCGGGCTTTCAAAAGATCAAAAGATCGCGAGGCTCGCTCCTACAGGGACAAGGGTGTTTTTACATTTGGGACCTTCATGAAAAGCAAAACCATTCGCCGCTGGTCCTTTATCCACACCTGGACCAGCCTGATTTGCACCGCCTTTTTGCTGATGCTGGCACTCACCGGTTTGCCGTTGATTTTCAGCCATGAAATCGATCACCTGCTGGGCAATGCGCCGCAAGTCCAGACGCTGCCCGAAGGCACGCCACAGCTCGATTTGCAGCAATTGGTGCAGGCCGCCGAGGCGCATCGGCCCGGGGAGGTCATGCAGTATTTCGGCTGGGAAGAAGACGAGCCCAACGCGGTCTACGCCATCATGGCCGCCACCGCAGGCACCGAGCCCAACTCGTCCCACACCTTTATGCTCGACACCCGCACCGGTCAGCCCATTGCCGTACCGTCGGCCAATGGCGGCTTCATGATGGTCATGCTGCGCCTGCACGTGGACATGTTCGCGGGCCTGCCCGGCAAGCTGCTGTTGGCCTTTATGGGCACCCTGTTTGTGCTGGCGATCATCTCTGGCACCGTGCTGTACCTGCCGTTTATGCGGCGCAATGAATTTGCCAGCGTGCGCACCGACAAATCCCGCCGCCTGCGCTGGCTCGACCTGCACAACCTGATCGGCGTGGTGACCCTGACCTGGGCCTTGGTGGTGGGCGTGACCGGGGTGATCAGCGCGTGCGCCGACCTGATCATCGACGCCTGGCGCAACGACAGCCTCAGCGCCATGGTTGAACCCTACCGCAATGCCCCGCCCCTCACCCGGCACGCCCCGGCCACTCACCTGCTGGAGATCGCCAACCAGGCCGCGCCCGGCATGCAACCGGACTTTATCGCCTTCCCCGGCACGCGCTTCTCCAGCGAACACCACTACGCCGTCTTCATGAAAGGCAGCACCCACCTCACCTCACACCTGCTGACACCGGTGTTGATCGACGCCAGTACTCTGGACGTCACCGCCGTCGGCGACCGCCCCTGGTACATGAACGCCATGGGCATGTCCCAGCCCCTGCACTTTGGTGACTACGGCGGCATGCCAATGAAAATACTCTGGGCGGCCCTCGATCTGCTGACCATTATTGTGCTCGGCAGCGGCCTGTACTTGTGGTGGGTACGGCGCAAGGCCAGCAAGGAGAGCGCCCGATGAAGCCGCGCCAATCCAACTTCTGGAAAGTCTTTAGCGTGCCACTGGCGATTGGCCTGGTCAGCGCCACAGGCTTGTTCGCGGCCCTGCTGGGCGAAGGCGCATGGGACGCCCTGAGCTGGATCGGCCTGGGCATCCCGGTGTGGATCAGCGTGCGCGGGCTGCTCAAGCGCTGACCCGTGCGCTACCCAATGGCTTGGCGACCAACGGCACACAAACCTAGCCGTTCTGTCAGTACCGCTCATGGCGTTAACACGCTATCCCTGTCCGCTTATTGAGCAAGCGATACGGTAAAAGCCATGTCAGCGCAAAAGCCCCTGCAACTGCACCAGTACGCCTACGACCCGCTGGACCGTCATGTGAAAACCGGCGCTGAAGACCAAGCCACACACCTGTTTTATTGTCGTCAACGGGTGGCGACTGAAATCACAGGCTATACCCGTGCACAAGTCTTTGAGTCTCAAGAGGCGGTACTGGCTTACCGAACCCATCAGGGCGAGGGACTCACGACGGCTTTGGTCGCCGGGGACGCTAAACGTTCAACGCTGTCGGTTCTGAACCACAGACAGCCTGCATCAGTGGCTTTTACACCTTATGGGCACCAGCCCTTCACGCCAGGCGCACACAGGGTGCCCGGCTTTAATGGCGAACGTGCAGACCCGCTGACCGGGCATTACTTGCTGGGCAATGGCTATCGGGCGTTTAACCCGATACTGATGCGCTTTAACAGCCCAGACCGCTGGAGCCCGTTTGGCAAAGGCGGGTTTAATGCGTATGCGTATTGCGCGGGGGAGCCTGTGAATCGCACGGACCCGACAGGCCATGCATGGGCATTTATCAAGCGAATCAGACGTTTTTTGGGGGTAAAGAAACCACCTCGCTTATCGGTTGAAAGCCCCGTCAATACCGCCGATAAAGCCGTGGATTTGAATAGGGCTTTAAAGCAGGAATTAAAAGACGTGGAAGAGGCGCTCGTCCACTCAAAAAACAATGAGCGCTTCATGGCAATGAAAATGCAAGGCGAACTAAGCAACGCTCAAGATCAGATAGTGGAACTGAAGGCCATTAACTCGGCTTTACTCGAGAAAAACCAGAAGCTCACCCATCAACTTGCCCAGAAAACCGCGCGCGCCAAAATACCTCCACCCCCACCCACAAGGCCCATTGCCACGCTGACGCATCAATCAAACCTCATCCCTGTGACAACCCATCAACTCGACTATCTGGACTTGGCCACCTTAAAAACTGCGGTGCGCAGACTCTGACAGCCTCACCAGGGTACTCAACACCCCGGCTGATCCGCCGTATAGCGGCGCGCCGGGTTCACCGCCGCGCCGAACTCACGCAGCGCTTTGGCCCCGATCAACAGCGGGTAGTTGAAGTTGCTGCGGTCGGTGAGGTTGACCTCTACGGTGCGTTTGACATTGCCCAGGCACATCTCCAGATCCACCACCGGGCGCTTGGCCACGTTGACTTCATCTTTGTCTTCGTCTTCATCAGCGCGGTTTTTGATTGTGCTGATGCGTGACACTTTGTGTTCATACACCTTGCTGCCCGCGTCCGGGGTGGCCAACTGGAAACGTACCCACTCTTCACCGTCCCGGGTAAAAGTCTGAATGTTTTTGGCCGACAGCGACGCCGTCAAGGCGCCAGTGTCCATCTTGGCCTTCAGCGTCTCACCGATTTCCGGCAGCTTGATGTACTCATAACGCCCGTACAGGGTCGGTTCGGCGGCCATCACCGGCAACGCCAATACAGACAACAAGGCTAAAACAGACTTCATGGCGGTCATTTCCTTTTAGGGGTGCGGGTTAGACCCTTTATTTACCATTGGTTCATGTGGGAGCGGGCTTGCTCGCGATTCAGGCAACCCGGTCCGCCTGAAGCAACGTGATGATGCTATCGCGAGCAAGCCCGCTCCCACAGAGGAAAATAGCCTATAGCGCTCGAAACATTTGTTAGCACTCTGATTTGGCGTTCTGCAACACGCTGCTTATCATGGCGGGTCCTTAAATGTTCAAGAGTTACTTATGCGCCGCCTGCTCACCGGCTGTTTGGTCACACTGCTGTTGCTGTGCAACACCCTCATTCTGTTCGGCCCGCTCATGCTGTTCGCGCTGCTCAAGCTGATATCACCGGGTCGGCTGCGCGATTACAACTCGTGGGCCGTGATGTGGATTGCCGAAACCTGGTCCGAGATCGACAAACGCATTTTCGCCCTGTGCCTGCCCACCCGCTGGGACATTCGCGGTGCAGAGAACCTCAGCCGCACCACCTCGTACCTGGTGATCAGCAACCACCAATCGTGGGTTGATATCCCGGCCTTGATGCAAGGCTTGAACCGCCGCACGCCGTTCTTCAAGTTCTTCCTTAAAAAAGAACTGATCTGGGTGCCGTTTCTGGGCCTGGCCTGGTGGGCGCTCGACTACCCCTTCATGAAGCGCTATTCCAAGGCCTTTTTGGCCAAACACCCTGAGCTAAAGGGCCAGGACCTCAAGATCACCCAAGCCGCCTGCGAGCTGTTCAAGCGCCAGCCGGTAACGGTCGTCAATTACCTGGAAGGCACCCGCTTTACCCCGGCCAAACGCGCCCAACAACAATCGCCCTACACCTACCTGCTCAAACCCAAGGCGGGTGGCGTGGCTTTTGTACTGGCGGCAATGGGCCCACAGCTGGACGCCGTGCTCGACGTCACCGTGGTGTATCCACAGGCAAAGATTCCGGGGTTTTGGGCGTTGATCAGTGGGCAAGTGCCCAAAGTGATTGTTGATATCCAGACCCGCGAACTGGATCCGGCCCTGTGCCAGGGTGATTACGAGAACGATCCGGTGTTTCGCGAGCAGATCCAGAGCTGGGTCAACCAGCTCTGGATCAAGAAAGACCAACGCATCAGCACATTGCGGGCTGAGCGCGGCTAATCCTTAGATGCCCCACAGCGTACCCAGGGTGGTCAGCAACGGGCTGGCAACCCCTTGCTGGCCCAGGTACTGAGTGATCACAGGGGCGAATTCCTGGACCATGCTGCTTTTCATGCCCAGCGCCTGGAACGCGCTGTTCAATTGCGATTGGTTGGTCACGTTGCTGACCGCCACTTTGGCATCATTGCTGACCGGGTTGATCTGGCCCACCAGGGCCTGAAGCTGCGGGTTTTTCGCGCTGAACTGGCTCAGTTGAGTCAGGGCACCGGCGCCGGTGACCTTGTTAATACCCGGCACTTGCTGGGTCAAGGCTGCGTAATCATTGGCCGTCAGCTGGTTTTTTGCCAGGCTCAACATCGCCCCCACGCCACCTGCTGCTTGCTCAGGCTTGACGCCCATCTGCTGGGCTTTGGTCAGCAGTTGCAAGGCCTGCACCGACTTGTCAGAGCTGGCGCTGTTGCCACCTTGTACCTGGCCCAAGAGCTGGGTTGCCGCGCCCAGGTCAAACCCTGCTGCAAACACCGGGGTGACCGCTACGCTCATCAATGTTGCCAGTGCTACTGCGCTCAACTTTTTCATCGCATCGACCTCTTCAACCAAAAAGCTGCCCGCCAAGGAGCAGCAAAACTAATACTCAGACTCAACACCGCTGCGGATGTTCCCTACAGCCAGCATTCAGCAAACAGGGCGCAATCTTAATTGAAAACAGGAACGGCGCGGGCATCGCTCTACAGCGAGCCCGCACTTATCAAGACAGGATGATAAAACCGCCAAAAATCAAGTCGGCACATCAGAAAAAAATGATCGGCCACTGCATGGAACAGCCACGAATTTTGGACTAATCTCTCCACGTAAATGGCACATTGCCATCCCCTGATAAATGGGAGAACGGTCATCTTAATCTCCGACGCCGAGTACCTCAAAAAGCTGTTGGCCCAATGTGCATTGGGCAACCGCCGAGCCTTTGAAACGCTGTATCGTAGCGTCGCCCCCCGTCTGCAAAACGTGGCCTTGCAGTGCATCAGCCAGCGTGATCTGGCCGAACACGTGGTGCAAGAAAGCTTCGTGCGCATCTGGCAAAACGCCGCGCAATACGACCCCCATTTGTCAGCCCCTGTGGCCTGGATGATCGCCATCACCCACGACCAGGCGATCGAGCAATTGCGCAGACACCGCGAGCTGCCCGAGGGCGCCCTGCAACAGCCGTCTTGCCTTGAGCAACTGGATGGCATGCAGCGTCAAACCATCACCACCGCTTATTTTCAGGGCCGCAACGCCAAAGAATTAGCCGAGCAATTGGCTGCGCCACTGGGTTCGGTCAAAGTCTGGCTGCGCCGGGGCATGGAACGGCTGCGTGGAGGCCTTGAAGCATGAATTATCAAACCCCCACCCTGCGCCGTGCCCTGGCAGGCGATTACGCCATCGGGCTGATGCCGCCTGCCGCCAGCAAACGCTTTGAACAACTGCTGGTCGATGACGCCGGGTTGCGCGAAGAACTTGCCGCCTGGCAAACCAGCCTCGCCCGCCTGACCGACTCCGCGGGCCAGGACCCGGTGCCCGACCGTGTGTGGCAAGCGATTGTGGCGCGCATTGAACCTCAAGTGGCGGCCAAGCGACCGTTGTTGAGCCGGCTGAACCTTGTTGCCATCGCCTGCGTGGTGGCGGCGGCAGTGGTTGTGCTGGTTGTCTTTTAACCCTCAAAAGATCGCGAGCAAGCTCGCTCCTACAAGGTTTTAGGTTTGCACGGGTTGGAGTCAGGGGCTTATAGTCCGCCGGTCGTCCCAATGGCGACCGGGTTTGGCGACCCGATCAATGAGTGCGGAACGTCTGTTTTTTGCAGGATGATCCGTACCCGCAGAGTTGCTCTATGGCAGCTGTGCGCGGGAGACCTTCGGGTCTGCCGGGTGTCTCGTTGCCGGTTCGCCAACCCGCGTGCAGCTGCCACCTATTTGTTTGGCGACAAGTAGGCGGCAGTCTCATTTACTTCAACGAGACTAAGCCATGAACCAATACATCCCGCTGACCGCAATAGACTGCCTGATCCCCAGCTTGCTGATTGACCGCCAAAGCCCGCCTGACGTACTGCATGCCAATGCGGCGGCGCGCATTCTGGCCGTGACCCAACTGTTCGAAAGCCTCAACCGTTTAGATCTGAGCGCCGCCGACGGCGTAGACCTCAAACACATCACCCAGCCTTGCGCCATTTTGCTGCGCGACGGCTGTGACCTGCTCGACGTACTGGGCCAGCGCTTGCAGGTCTAAACCCTCGCTACCTAGCAGTTCTGCTAGCTATACAGCGTGAAACTCCAGGGGGAAGCTAAACCTTCGTCCGCGCTTTTCCCGGGAGTTCAGCATGAGCAAACAGCGCAAAACCGTCGCCAGCACCTACCTGTACGATCCATTGGACCGGCTGGCAACCAGCAACAGCATTCAACGTTTTTACAACGACACCCGCATCGCCACTGAGGTTGAGGGCGAACGTAAAAGCCGTTTTTTTGAGACCGACTCACAACCCCTCGCATTGCAGCAGCATGGCAGCCTGCCCGGCACCACCTTATTGGCGACCGATCAGCAAACCTCTGTGCTCAATGGCGTTAGCCCTGAGGGCGCCCTGCACGCGCAGGCTTACTCGCCCTTTGGCCATCACCCCATTGGCACCTCACTCAATGGAGCCGGGTTTAACGGCGAACGACCAGAACCGCTGACTGGGCATTATTTGTTGGGCCAGGGGTATCGGGCGTTTAATCCGGTATTGATGCGCTTTAACAGCCCGGACAGTTGGAGCCCGTTTGGGGAGGGGGGGATTAATGCGTATGCGTATTGTGATAATGACCCGGCGAACAAAGTTGACCCAACAGGTCACATACCAGCATTTATAAAATCTCTTTTAAGACCACTAAATTTAATCAGAAGCTCTAAAAAAACAACTGCGCATATAAAAAACCTACAGAACGAAATCAACACAAAAATAGCGCGTCGCGGCATTGACACTCGCGAGGTCGTCCTCCTTCCAAAAAATACAGACGAACTGTCAAGATCACAACTTTTCACGAAAGCCCTAGCTGCCGAAAAAACTGCCGATAAGGCAGCAAAAACGGCAGACCGTCTATATTCTAAAATAGGCTACACCAAAACACACAGAAACGTATTTGATCAAAACACACTATTCAGAGCGAGAGGAACTGAAAAAAACCCAATACCAAATTACAATTCAAACAACCAAAAAAACATGAATTCAAACCTAACAAAAGCAGTAAACGATCTCGATGAAACAGCGATAAATAATTATTTAAGTGCAAAGCAGTATATCGACAAAGCAGTTAACCTAAGTCCCAAAATCACAACAATAAGAACCACTTAAATAATTTTAAAAACACTACTCACACTTAAACCAACACACTCCAAACATCAACATCTAGGGCTACGATTGCAGCCCTAGATTTTTGTATTTCACACGCCACTAAACAAGCGATGCGGATCAATCACAAACTTCTTCGGCACACCCGCATCAAACTCGCCATACCCACGCCGGGCGTCATTAAAGCTGATCACCTCAACACCCAGCTGAGCTGACTCACAACCTAGCTGTTCTGCTAGCTATACAGTGTGCTGCTACCGGGGGAAGCTAAACGTTCGTCCACATTTTTTCCGGGAGTATCGTATGAGTAAAACAAGCAAAAAAGTGGCCAACACCTATCACTACGACCCGTTGAACCGCCTGTCAGCCACCAACAGCATTCAGCGTTTTTACAACAGAAATCGTATCGACACTGAAATTGAAGGCGAACGTAAAAACCGTTTTTTTGAAGTCAACTCACAACCCTTGGCGTTACAACAATCCGGCCACGTCACCACGTTATTGGTAACCGATCAGCAAACATCTGTCGTCAATGGCATTAGCCCCGACGGAAGCTCGACACCACTGGCTTTTACACCCTTTGGTCATCACCCCGTCCACGGCATGTTCGGTCTGTGGGGGTTTAATGGTCAAAGGCCTGAGGCGGTAACCGGGCATTATTTATTGGGCCAAGGTTATCGGGCGTTCAATCCGGTATTAATGCGTTTTAATAGCCCCGACAGTTGGAGTCCGTTTGGCCGAGGTGGCATCAATGCTTATGCGTATTGTCCAGACCCCATCATGATGCAAGACCCCTCAGGGCATTGGTTCAAGTTTGTAAGGAGTCTATGGAAAGGAATAAAACGGTTAAACCCCATGAGAACACCCAAGTCCAAGTTCAAGCCGAGTGCAACGCCCTCTTCTCCATCTAAAGCCAAGGAAGCTTACACGCCCTCGGCGCCGAGCCTGAGTGAAATAAAAGCTAACGCTCCTACCCTAAACACCCCGATAGCGAGTGCTCCTGTAACGCGTGATACCCTCGTGAATGATCTCGCCATCAACACACAAGCGTTGAATAAAATGAGCCATTGGCATGATCGCGGAGTGAAAGCTTTAGCGAGTGTTACACCCTCGACGTCAAAGCAAACAGTGGCGGAAGTTGCTTTTCTTACCGATGGTTTTAAAGCGGCTAAAGACAAATTAACCCAACAACAATATGCCATTCAAGACCGTCTAGGCTTAGCGCCAGCATACGGCCGGGACGATGCACTCCCCACCTTCTCAGACTCAACAGGCTTGTCATCAAAATTTAAAGAGGGCCTGGATACACTGACAATAAACAGAGATGCTATTCGTCTCTGAAATAATTAACTGACGGCTTGCTATATAACCAAACAATCTGCCTTGACCACTTAGGTATTACAACCGTGAGCGGTAGCTGATAAAGCAGCTACCGCTAACACGTCGCTACGCACTAAACAACGTATGCGGATCAATCACAAACTTCTTCGGCACACCCGCATCAAACTCGCCATACCCGCGCGGGGCGTCATTCAAGCTGATCACCTCTACGCCCACAATGTCGGCAATTTTGATGCGATCCCACATGATCGCTTGCATCAGTTGGCGGTTGTATTTCATGACCGGGGTTTGCCCGGTGTGGAAGGTGTGGGATTTGGCCCAGCCCAAACCAAAGCGGATACTCAGGCTGCCCATTTTGGCGGCGGCATCGACAGCGCCCGGGTCTTCGGTGACGTACAGGCCCGGAATACCGATTTTGCCCGCCACCCGCACCACGCCCATCAGTGAGTTGAGCACCGTGGCCGGGGCTTCGTGCTTGACGCCGTCATGGCCGTGGCCACGGGCTTCGAAGCCCACAGCATCGACCGCGCAGTCGACTTCTGGCTCGCCCAGCAACTCGGCGATTTGCTCATGCAGCGGGGTGTCTTTGGACAGGTCAGCAATTTCAAAGCCCTGCGCCTTGGCGTGCGCCAGACGGATCGGGTTAACGTCACCGACAATCACCACCGCCGCACCCAGCAAGCGCGCCGACGCCGCCGCGGCCAGGCCCACCGGGCCAGCACCGGCGATGTACACCGTGCTGCCGGGGCCAACGCCGGCCGTGACCGCGCCGTGGTAGCCGGTGGGCAGGATGTCGGAGAGGCAGGTCAGGTCGCGGATTTTCTCCATGGCGGCGTCGCGGTTCGGCAGTTTGAGCAGGTTGAAATCGGCATACGGCACCAGCACATATTCCGCCTGGCCGCCTACCCAATCGCCCATGTCCACATAGCCATACGCACCGCCGGGACGGGCCGGGTTGACGGTCAGGCACACGCCGGTGTTTTGCTCTTTGCAACTGCGGCAACGCCCGCAGGCCACGTTGAACGGCACCGACACCAGGTCGCCGACTTTCAAATGTTCAACATCACGCCCGGCTTCGATCACCTCGCCGGTGATCTCGTGGCCCAGCACCAGCCCTACTTGCGCCGTGGTGCGACCGCGCACCATGTGCTGGTCAGACCCACAAATATTGGTCGACACCACCCGCAGGATCACCCCGTGATGGATCGGCTTGCCTTGAGGGTTTTGCATCTTGGGAAAAGGAATGTTCTGCACTTCAACCTGGCCATTGCCCAGGTACACCACACCGCGATTGTCAGCCATCGTATTCACCCTTGTTGTTGTTGGAGGTGAAGCAGTTTTAACGTGTCGCTTGCAGCTTAGAGCTTGCCGCTGCCGTCATAACACCACCGTACGACCTCCATTTAGGAAAACGCGCCGTTCAATGTGATAACCCACACCCCGCGCCAAGGTCTGGGCTTCGATGTCGCGGCCTTTGGCGATCAGGTCTTCAGGGTAGTGGCTGTGGTCGACCACCTCCACGCCCTGGGCGATGATCGGGCCTTCGTCCAGGTCGTTATTGATGTAGTGCGCGGTGGCGCCCACCAGTTTCACGCCTTTCTCGTAGGCCTGGTGATACGGCTTGGCGCCTTTAAAACCGGGGAGCAAGGAGTGGTGAATGTTGATGGCCTTGCCGTCGAGTTTGCGGCACAGCTCGGGCGACAGCACTTGCATGTAGCGGGCAAGAATCACCAGTTCGGCGCCGGTGTCTTCGATCACTTGCCACACCCGGGCCTCTTGCGCGGGCTTGTTGGCCGGGGCGAGTGCGAAATGGTGATACGGGATGCCATGCCATTGCGCCAGCGGCTCAAGGTCAGGGTGGTTGGACACCACCGCCACCACGTCCATCGACAGTTGGCCGATGCGTTGGCGATACAGCAAGTCGTTGAGGCAGTGATCCGCCTTAGAAACCATGATCAGCACTTTGGGCCGGTAGTGCGGCGGGGTCAGTTCAAAGGTCATGCCGAAGGCTTTGCCCCGTTCAGCCAGCCCTGCGCGAAAGGCGTTCTCGTCAAAACCGTCGGGCTGACGGAATTCAACGCGAATAAAAAACCGCCCCGAACGCTGATCATCAAAGGAATGGTGCTCGGTGACGTAGCAGCGGTGTTCAAACAGATAGCGGGTCACGGCGTCGACCGTGCCCAGCAGGCTGGGGCAATCGGCCGTGAGGATCCAGGTGTCAGGGGCGCGGCTCATGGTGCAATTCCTTGTTATATGAGAGTTAACACCCCCCTGTGGGAGCGGGCTTGCTCGCGATTCAAGCGACGCGGTGTATTTGATTCACCGCGCTGATGCCATCGCGAGCAAGCCCGCTCCCACAGGAGACTTGCAGTGGACATCAGGCCTCAACATTCAGCCCATATTCCGCCGCCGCATCTTGCAGCCACAGCCACCAGTAATCCGAGAAACTGCGGCGGATCAACAGCTCCCAAGTGTCTTCAGCCGTGTGCCGGATCACCAACTGCGATTTGGCAAACACGGTGCCCACCGCCTTGCCCACCGGGAAGTTGTCGGGGTGCACGTCGTAGCTCGTCGACTTCATCAGCACGTTGCGCACGTTCGGCCCGCTCAGCTCCAGCAGTTGCTGCCCGCCACTGACGTTGACCACCGAAATATGCAGCCCCGCCAACGCGGCGCGCAGGGCTTGTTCCACGGCGTATTCCTGACCGCCGGGGACGATGAGCAGCCATTCATCCGGGCCCATCCATTGCAGCGAGCTGTCGCCCTTGGCCACCAGGCTCAAGGCCACCGGCAACTCCAGGCCCAGCGCCTTGTGCACGCCTTCGGCAAAGGCCGGGTCTTTGGCATCGCCGCGCAGGGTCAGGTGGCCCAGCAGTTTTTTCTCGCGCACGGTCACGCCGGGGTTTTTACGGCCCTTGCCGATCAATTTGGCCAAGTGGGCGTGATGCAGCGATGACTCGGCTTTGGCGCCCGAGTCCGGACGTTGTTGGTATACGTTTGCGGTCGTCATGAGATCACCCACTCAAATATTCTGCCGGTCGCCTTTCGGGTCGAAGAACACCGAAGACACAATTTCAGCCTCGATCACGCTGCCATCCGCCTGGGGTGAGAACACCCGCTCGCCGAGGCGCTTAAGGCCACCCTTGACCACGCCCATGGCAAACGAATACCCCAGCGAGTTGTGCGCATAGCTGGAAGTCACATGGCCAACCATGGTCATCGGGATGGTCTGTTTAGGGTCGAACACCAGTTGCGCGCCTTCCGGCAGCCATTTATTCGGATCGACCGGCTTGAGGCCCACCAGTTGTTTGCGCTGGTCACGCACACAGTCTTCGCGATTCATGCCGCGCCAGCCGATCCAGGAGAACGGTTTGGTGCGGCCCACACACCAGCCCATGTTGAGGTCGTCCGGGGTCATGGAGCCGTCGGTGTCCTGGCCGACGATGATGAAACCCTTCTCGGCGCGCAGCACGTGCATGGTCTCGGTGCCGTACGGGGTCAGGTTGTATTGCTTGCCCGCCTCGGCGATTTTTTCCAGCACGCCCATGGCGTAGTCAGCCTGGATGTTGACCTCGTACGACAGTTCGCCGGTAAACGAAATACGGAACACCCGCGCCGGCACGCCCGCCACCAGGCCTTCTTTCCAGGTCATGAACGGGAACGCATCGCGGTCCAGATCAATGTCGGTCACTTCGCTCAGCAGCTTGCGGCTGTTGGGGCCGCTCAAGGTCAGCGTTGCGTAATGGTCGGTGACCGAGGTGAAGTACACCTTGAGTTCCGGCCATTCAGTCTGTTGATAGATTTCCAGCCATTGCAGCACGCGGGCCGCACCGCCGGTGGTGGTGGTCATGACGAAATGGTTATCGGCCAGGCACGCCGTCACACCGTCGTCGAAGACCATGCCGTCTTCTTTGCACATCAGCCCGTAACGCGCCTTGCCCACATCCAGCTTGGTCCAGGCGTTGGTGTAAATGCGGTTTAAAAACTCCCGCGCATCAGGGCCTTGAATGTCGATTTTGCCCAGGGTCGAGGCGTCCAGAATGCCGACGCTGTCACGCACCGCCTGGCACTCGCGTTTAACCGCAGCGTGCAGGTCTTCGCCATGACGTGGGAAGTACCACGGGCGTTTCCACTGGCCGACGTCTTCAAACTCGGCACCCTGTTTCACGTGCCAGGCCTGCAACGCGGTGTAACGCACCGGCTCAAAAATGTGCCCGCAATGGCGACCCGCTACCGCGCCGAACGTCACCGGCGTGTAGTTGGGGCGGAACATGGTGGTGCCCATCTGCGCGATGGTCACGTTCAACGAACGCGCAGCAATCGCCAGACCGTTAACGTTGCCCAGCTTGCCCTGGTCAGTACCAAAGCCCAGCGCGGTGTAGCGTTTGACGTGCTCGACCGACTCAAAGCCTTCGCGGGTGGCCAGCTCAATCGCGGCCGCCGTCACGTCGTTTTGCAGGTCGACAAATTGTTTAGGGGCCCGCGCCGTGGCTTTTTCGTGAGGCACCTGAAACAGCGCCACGGTGGCTTCCTGCACCTGGTTCAAGGCTTTGGGCAACACGCCCTCGACCGCTTTAAACCCGGCTTCACTGGCAGCGCGCACGCCGCCTTCAAAGCCATCGGCCAGGCTGTCACCCAGCCCGTACACGCCATTGATGCCGCCGACGCACACGCGCTTTTGCGGTGCTTCGCCCGGTACAAACCCCAGAATGTCTTCGCGCCAGATCGGCTTGCCGCCCAAGTGCGAGGCCAAGTGCACCACCGGGCTGTAACCGCCCGACGTCGCCACCAGGTCACACACCAGCCATTCGCCGGGGCTGGTGACGCTGTGGGTTTTAAGGTCAATGGCCGCCACACGGGCGCCGGTCACGCGTTTGCTGCCACGGGCTTCGATCACCGCACTGCCGGTCAAGATCCGAATGCCTTTGGCCCGCGCTTCTTCAACCAGCGCGCCCCGCGGATTGCTCCGTGCATCGGCCACCGCGACCACCTGTTGGCCGGCATCGAGCCAGTCCAGCGCGACGCGGTAGGCGTAATCGTTGTTGGTGCTCAGCAGCAATTTTTTACCCGGCGCCACGCCGTAGCGGCGCACGTAGGTCGACACCGCGCCGGCCAGCATGTTGCCCGGCACGTCGTTGTTGCCGTACACCAGCGGGCGTTCGCAGGCGCCCGTGGCCAGCACCACGCGCTTGGCCCGGACCCGGTGCAGACGTTGGCGCACCTGGCCAATCGGCGCACGGTCGCCCAGGTGGTCGGTGAGGCGCTCGTGAATGGTCAAAAAGTTGTGGTCGTGATAACCGTTGACCGTCGCCCGCGGCAGCAACAGCACGTCCGGCAGGCTCTTGAGTTCAGCGATCACCTTCGCCACCCATTCCATGGCCGGTTTGCCGTCCAGGCTTTCGCGGCTGTCCAGCAGGCTGCCGCCAAACTCTTCCTGCTCATCGGCGACAATCACCCGTGCACCGCTGCGTGCAGCCGCCAGGGCAGCCGCCAAACCGGCGGGCCCCGCGCCGACAATCAGCACGTCGCAGTGGTGGTTCAGGTTGTCGTAGGTATCGGGGTCATTCTGCGTAGGCGAACGGCCCAAGCCTGCCGCCTTGCGGATGTACTTCTCGTAGGTCATCCAGAACGACTGCGGGTACATAAAGGTTTTGTAGTAAAAACCCGGCGGCATCAGCTTGCCGCCGACCTTGCCCAAAATGCCCATCATGTCGGTGTTGACGTTGGGCCAGCCGTTGGTGCTGGTGGCCACCAACCCTTGATACAGCGCCTGTTGCGTGGCGCGCACGTTGGGGATTTGCGTGGCTTCGGTGGCGCCGATTTGCAGCACCGCGTTGGGCTCTTCGGCGCCAGCGGCATAAATGCCCCGAGGCCGGGAGTACTTGAAACTGCGACCGATGATGTCGACACCATTGGCCAGCAATGCGGCCGCCAGGCTGTCGCCTTCATAGCCTTTGTACTGTTGGCCGTTGAAGGTAAAGGTCAGCACTTTGCTGCGATCAACACGGCCGCCGTTAGGCAAGCGATGGGTCTGGCTCATACCTTTTCTCCCAGCTCGCGGGTGGCTGCAGGCGCAACCGGCGCGGCCTGTTCGGTGAACTGCGGTTTGCTACCAATCAGGTAGGTTTCCAGAATTTCGTAGGTCACGGTGTTGCGCGTGGCGTTGAAGAACTGGCGGCAACCGGCGACGTGGTTCCACAGTTCGTGGTGCAGGCCGCGCGGGTTATCGCGAAAGAACATATAGTCGCCCCACTCCTTGTCGGTGCAGGCGTTGGGGTCGAGCGGGCGCGGAATGTGCGCCTGGCCGCTGGCGTGAAATTCTTCTTCGGAGCGCAACTCGCCGCAATGAGGACAGAAGATATGCAACATGGGTGTTTCTCCTGTTAGTGGGCGACAGCGGCAGCGCCGTGTTCGTCGATCAGGGCGCCGTTATAGAAACGGTCAATGGAAAACGGCGCCGCCAGCGGGTGCATTTCGCCTTTGGCCAAACTGGCGGCAAACACGTTACCCGAGCCCGGCGTGGCTTTGAAACCACCCGTGCCCCAGCCGCAGTTGAAGAACAGATTCGGGACCGGGGTTTTCGAAATGATCGGGCAGGCGTCCGGCGTGGTGTCGACGATGCCGCCCCATTGGCGGTTCATGCGCACGCGGGACAGCACCGGGAACATCTCCACAATCGCTTGAATGGTGTGCTCGATCACCGGGTACGAGCCGCGCTGGCCGTAGCCGACCCAGCCGTCGATACCGGCGCCGATCACCAGGTCGCCCTTGTCGGACTGGCTGATGTAGCCGTGTACGGCGTTGGACATGATCACGCTGTCGATAATCGGCTTGATCGGCTCCGACACCAGCGCTTGCAGCGGGTGCGATTCGATCGGCAAACGGAACCCGGCCTGGCGCGCCATGTGCCCGGAGTTACCGGCCGTGACCACGCCCACGCGCTTGGCGCCGATAAAACCCTTGCTGGTTTCAACACCGATGCACACGCCGTTCTCTTTGCGAAAGCCGAGCACTTCGGTCTGCTGGATCAAGTCCACGCCCAGGGCGTCGGCGGCCCGGGCAAAGCCCCAGGCCACGGCGTCATGCCGGGCCACGCCGCCGCGCCGTTGCACGGTGGCGCCGATGATCGGGTAGCGGGTGTTTTTTGAGCAATCGAGGTACGGAATCTCGTCCGCCACTTGCTTGCCGTTAAGCAGTTCGCCGTCCACGCCATTGAGGCGGTTGGCGCTGACCCGGCGTTCCGAGTCGCGCATGTCTTGCAGGGTGTGGCACAGGTTGTAAACGCCGCGCTGCGAGAACATGACGTTGTAGTTGAGGTCCTGGGACAAGCCTTCCCACAACTTCATGGCGTGTTCGTACAGGTGCGCCGACTCGTCCCACAAATAGTTGGAACGCACGATGGTGGTGTTGCGCGCCGTGTTGCCGCCGCCCAACCAGCCTTTTTCGACCACGGCCACGTTGGTGATGCCATGTTCTTTGGCCAGGTAATACGCGGTGGCCAGACCATGCCCGCCGCCGCCGACGATGACCACGTCATAGACCTTTTTGGGGGTCGGCGTGCGCCACATTTTTTGCCAGTTTTCGTGGTGGCTGAACGAGTGCTTAAGAAGGCCGAAACCTGAGTACCGTTGCATAGGGCTTACTCCAAAAACGCGCTCAGCGATAAACCGGGAAGTCTTTGCACAGCGATGTCACCTGACGCGCCACATCGGCCTCGATATCGGGGTCACCGAGGTGATCGAGGATGTCGCAAATCCAGCCCGCCAACTCCGTGCACTGCGCCACCTTGAAACCACGGGATGTCACCGCCGGGGTGCCGATGCGCAGGCCCGAGGTCACGAACGGCGATTGCGGATCGTTCGGCACGGCGTTTTTATTGACGGTGATGTGCGCTCGGCCCAAGGCGGCATCGGCGTCTTTGCCGGTCAGGCCCTGACGGATCAGGCTGACCAAAAACAGGTGGTTGTCGGTGCCGCCCGAGACCACGTCGTAGCCGCGTTTGATAAACACCTCGGCCATGGCCTGGGCGTTGTCGATCACCTGTTGCTGATAGGTTTTGAAGCCCGGCTCCAGTGCTTCTTTAAAGCACACAGCCTTGGCGGCAATCACATGCATCAACGGGCCGCCCTGACCGCCAGGGAACACCGCCGAGTTGAATTTCTTTTCCAGCGCTTCGTTGCTCTTGGCCAAAATCAGCCCGCCACGTGGCCCGCGCAGGGTTTTGTGGGTGGTGGTGGTCACCACGTCGGCGTACGGCAGCGGGTTCGGGTACAGGCCCGCTGCAACCAGCCCGGCCACGTGGGCCATGTCGACAAAAAAATACGCGCCGACTTTGTCAGCGATCTCACGAAAGCGTGCGAAATCTAGCGTTTTGGAGTAGGCCGAGAACCCTGCAATGATCATCTTTGGCTGATGTTCGACCGCTAAACGTTCCACTTCGTCGTAGTCAATCAGCCCGGTGGCCGTGTCGATGCCGTACTGCACGGCGTTGTACAACTTGCCCGAAAAGCTCACGCTGGCGCCGTGGGTCAAATGGCCGCCATGGGCCAGGCTCATGCCCAGCACGGTGTCACCGGCATTGAGCAACGCCAGGTACACCGCAGCGTTGGCCTGGCTGCCCGAGTGCGGCTGCACGTTGGCGTAATCGGCGCCGAACAGTTGCTTGGCGCGGTCGATGGCCAGTTGCTCGACTTTATCCACATGTTCGCAACCGCCGTAATAGCGCTTGCCGGGGTAGCCTTCGGCGTACTTGTTGGTCAGGCCGCTGCCCTGCGCTTGCATGACCCGCTGGCTGGTGTAGTTCTCGGAGGCAATCAGCTCGATGTGATCTTCCTGACGCTGCTCCTCAGCGTTGATCGCCGCCATCAAGGCATCGTCGTAACCCTGAATCTGATCCTGTTTGCTGAACATTGCGTTCTCCCAGCGCCAGCGCGCCATTCGTCTCGGTGAGGCTTATGCCCTTTGAGCCAGATGGTAGAGCCGGTACAGGCCGATCAAATGCCTGCGCGCGCCACGCAATGGCGCGTTTACGACATCACGCAAAACCAAATCCCTATAGCCGCTGCCGCAGGCTGCGATGGGCAGCGCAGCGGCCCCGGTTTTAAAGGCGAAGCCCCTTCGGGCCTTATCGCAGCCTGCGGCAGCGGCTACAGGTAGATAGGTCGTGTCTGTGCACCTGCCGCGTTCTTGGATAAAGTGCAGCACACCCTTCGACCACGGAACCGGGAAATGACTGATAAGAGCCAACAATTCGCCAGCGACAACTACTCCGGTATCTGCCCCGAAGTCTGGTCTGCCATGGAAAAAGCCAACCACGGCCATCAACGCTCTTACGGCGATGACGAGTGGACCCTGCGTGCGGCCAACGACTTCCGTACCTTGTTTGAAACCGACTGCGAAGTGTTCTTTGCCTTCAACGGCACGGCGGCCAACTCGCTGGCGTTGTCGTCGTTGTGCCAGAGCTTTCACAGCGTGATTTGCTCCGAAACCGCCCACGTCGAAACCGACGAATGCGGCGCCCCGGAGTTCTTTTCCAACGGCTCCAAGCTGCTGCTGGCCCGCACGGAAAACGGCAAGATCACCCCCGAGTCGATCCGCGAGATCGCCCTCAAGCGTAAAGATATTCACTACCCCAAACCCCGCGTGGTGACCATCACCCAGGCCACTGAAGTGGGCACGGTGTACACCCCTGAAGAAGTCCGCGCCATCAGCGCCACCTGCAAAGAGCTGGGCCTGCTGCTGCACATGGACGGCGCGCGTTTCTCCAACGCCTGTGCGTTTTTGGGCTGCTCGCCGGCCGACCTGAGCTGGAAAGCCGGGGTAGACGTGCTGTGCTTTGGCGGGACGAAAAACGGCATGGCGGTGGGCGAAGCGATTTTGTTCTTCAACCACGACCTGGCGGTGGACTTTGACTACCGCTGCAAACAGGCCGGGCAACTGGCCTCGAAAATGCGCTTTTTGTCAGCGCCGTGGGTGGGCTTGCTGGAAAACCAGGCCTGGCTCAAACACTCATGCCACGCCAACCATTGCGCGCAACTGCTCAGCCAACTGGTCAGCGACATTCCAGGCGTGGAACTGATGTTCCCGGTACAGGCCAACGGCGTGTTCTTGCAACTGTCGGAGCCCGCGGTGGCCGCCTTGACCGCCAAGGGCTGGCGCTTCTACACCTTCATTGGCAAAGGCGGCGCTCGCTTCATGTGCTCGTGGGACACCGAGGAAGCACGGGTACGGGAATTGGCAGCGGATATTCGAGAAGTGATGATGGCTCACTAAACATCACGCGACGTCCAGTTTTAAACCACTAAGGGAGCTACTTATGCTCCCTTTTTTTTCTGTCAATTATTTCAATTAATCTAACTTGCACCCACAAAACCTACATCTTCAACGCCTGAACAATAGTAAAACAAGTCAGTATTCTTACCTCTACAAACGACTTCCACTTATGGCTAATACACTCAAATAGCGTTTGACTAAGGCCATGCACCCCCCTGCTTGAGGGTCACCACATAACTGACTGATAAAAGGTTAACACCATGAAACAAATGACACCCGGCATTGAATTTATAAACCGCGAGCGTATTAATAAAACCGCCATTAATGAACCCCCACCCTTCTTCGAAGCACTCAACAGTCCGGAGGCGCGATTATTCTTAACAGCCGAAGACATGAAGCTCATTAAAGAGTATGTTCGCACCGCTAAAAAACTGCCTAAAACCCTGCCAGACATACATGAACAACTTGGCAAACTTGAAACAGCCGAATTTAGCACTCTTGAGCTGTTAACCATTCATGAGAGCATTCACCGTCACGCGCTGCTCTGGCCCGATATAGAGACAGGGCTGTTTACCTCGGGTGAGCGCCTGAAAGTGTTCTCACATAACCTGACCACCTTCATGACCCGCCTGTCTGACACCATTTCCCAAATGCCTATTGTTGAAAAGATTGAAAAGTTTGAGAGCACCTCAATCGAACATTTGCCGCCCATTACCTTTGACCCCGTAGACGAAAAAATCCATAAGACACTCGGCAGTACATTTGACGACCTTAAAACAAGCATCGCAAAGGCATCCAGCGAGACCGACAATCTGCACAAAGAGATCACCTCTTTTAATAATAAACTTGAGCAACACTTGATTCCTCTTGTCGCACGCAGCATCAATACATTGAGTAAAGTGTCCCACGCCGAACACGTCGATCGGTTAATGTTGCGTTTGAACGACGCACGGGAAACACACAAACAAAAAAATAACGAAAAGACCAAACTCTTGGTGTTCGACATTAGCAAAATCGGACTGTCCGCTGCCAACCCAATTAGCCTCTTCATAAACTTTTTTAATGGCCCTGCTTCGTTAAGCCCTGAGCTGATAGACGTCATACACCACGTGGGGAAACTGAACCGGGAGATCACCCAACTCGAAAGCGAGATCCTCGCCACCGAAGGTATTCCAAAGCTGGTTAGGGACCACAGCCATTCTCTACGTACGTTGCAGACCGTCATGGGTGGCGCGGCAGAAGCCACCGAAAAGCTAAAAACAGTATGGGCAACCATCATTGCCCATATCGAAACCTCAGCGACTGACTTCAAGCTGATTAAAACCGGTCAGGCATTAATTTCTTTTCAGGCCAATATCGATCGCACCATCGCGCCCTGGACAGAAGTCAACCTGACCGTTAAAGCATTGCTGGATGTTTTATACACCGCCAATCAATCAACCCCTTAAGCAAGGATGTTTACTGTGACTGACTTCCCCTTAATCAATATTGCGCTTATCAAGAACAATAAAAAAACATCAATGCCTTGGCAGGCCGTCTGGAACTTTCATTTAACAGCGCCCTGTACTCAAAGGTCCAGCGCCTGGATAAAGCAATTAATGCAGCCCACGAGACACTGCTCACTCACACAGTAAAAATAGCCGTACGGTTAACCGACAAAAATTACATCCGCTTACGGCCAATGATCCTGGAGATAGAAAACAGCCCGTCATTGGGCGACGAACAAAAAAAACAATCGATCGCAGCACTGGAATACGATTACCTGACCAGCCAAAAAGAATCGCACCGTGTCATCGCCCAATTGCTCCTGGCCATGGAGACCACACAAAATGACCTCGATGATATCAAATTGTCTGAGCTGGACTTGCGCGTACCGCACTCGATGACCGAGGACATTAACACCGAGCTTGAAAATAACAAGGTACGCCAACAACAGCTGACCGTTGACTTGCAAACCCTGAGCACTGCCATTCATTTAATTGACGATAAAAATATTGCCGATTACCTGATGGACTGGATCCCCAGCGAAGAAACCATTAACGCTGTCAGTTTTTCAGCGTCAAAAGTCGAAATCCTCAAACAAGCACTCCTTCTGCTGAAAAAGTACGTGAGCTATATTTCCGAGCATTTGAACTATCTAAAAATGATCGAAGCCCGAAACGTATTAAGGCTTGAGATCCAGAAATGCCGAGACCGTGAATCCGTACTGGTCGGGTTACAAAAAAATCACACCGCCGTCACCGAGGCGCTGAATGAGGCCGAATCCTTAAACGCTTTAAAAAACGATTACCACACGCAAGCGACAAACGTTACCCGTCGGATCGAGCACTATATGGGCAAGGTTAACTTTGACGGCCCGTTATCCTCCGACAACGTCGACGCTATTAAAGATGAAATGCAGCAACTCGAAGCGTTCTTGAAACCGCTCACGTCGATCAGGCTACCCAAATAAGCAAGGCCTGCGTCAGGTTAATAGCGGACAAGGCAGCGTGTGCTGGTGCTACTTGCCTTGCCCGCCTCTGTGATGCGCGCCGACTCAGCTTTGCCCGAGGGTTCGCTCAATCACATCGACCGTGGCGCTGACTTGCTCTTGATAACGGTCGAGTTCCTGTTTGTGGCTCAGTTGCAATTCAATCTGTTGTGAGCACAGATTCAACGCGGCCAACACCAGCAATTTGTCCCCGATCAAGCTCGGGTACTTTCTTTTCGTTTCGGCCAGGGCAGCTTTCAACATGACCGTGGCGGCCAGCAGCGTTTGTTTCTCGCCTTCCGGTGCCTTGATCGTGTAGTCGTTCCCCAAAATCGAGACGACATTTACACCGTCTCTGTCCGCGCTCATGCGTTGACAGGGCTCACGCTCGCGCGCTCAACCAGGGCTTGAATGCGTGCAGCGGTAGCGCCTTGCTTCTCTTCAGCTTCCATCAGCGACAGTTGCAGGCTTTCGTTTTCATCTTTGGCCTGGGCCAGTTCAGTGTTCAGCTGAGTGTTGGCGTCCAGCAGTTCTTGCTTTTGCTGAACCAGGTCACTGACCAGTTGTTCCAGTTTGCTAAGGGATGACTCAATCATGGTGGTGTTCTCAAGCAGTTTTCAGAGGGCGCGTACGATAAAGAAAAGTCAGCCGCTAAGCTAGCGAAGACCTGCCTTTACGCGCCCTAAAGACTGCGGTTTGCAACCTTTGTTCCCGCAACCCTGCTAAACCTGTAGGAGCGAGCTTGCTCGCGAGCTTTTAAAAGATCAAAAGATCGCGAGCAAGCTCGCTCCTACAGGGTTCAGAATTCGATGCGCACATCGCCCTTGGGCACGCTGCAGCACGACAAGATGTAGCCTTCTGCCACGTCATCGTCGGTGATGCCGCCGTTGTGTTCCATCTCGACTTCGCCGCCCAATTTGAGCACTTTGCAGGTGCCGCAAATGCCCATGCCGCAGGCTTTGGGGATCATCAGGCCAAGCTTGGCTGCCGCTGCGTGCACGGTTTCGGCCGGGCCCACGCGGATGCTCTTGCCCGACGCGGTGAATTCCACCTGGTTGAGGTCAGCCACGTCCAGCTCCGGCGCATCGGCCGCTTGCTCGGCTTGTTCGATGGCGTCTGCCCGCACTTCGGGTGGCGTCGCACCAAACGACTCTTCGTGGTAACGGCTCATGTCAAAACCGTTGCTTTCCAGCAGGCGTTTCACCGCATTCATATACGGCGTAGGCCCGCAGCAAAACACTTCGCGCTCCATAAAGTCGGGCGCCATCAGGTCGAGCATTTTGTGGTTCAAGTAACCGCGATACCCCGCCCACGGTTCACCCAAACCATGTTTCTCGCAGATCAGGTGCAGGCTGAAGTTGTCGATGCGCGAGGCCATGTGTTCCAGCTCGCGGTGGTAAATGATGTCTTTGGGCGAACGGGCGCTGTGGATAAACACCATGTCGACATTGGCGTTGGTGTCGTAAAACCAGCGCGCCATCGACATCACCGGGGTGATGCCCACGCCGCCGCTCAGGTACAGGACCTTCGGGCTGGGCGCGTCGATGGCGTTAAACAGCCCGACCGGGCCATGCACCGCCAGCTCCTGGCCTTCTTGCAGGGTGTCGTGCAGCCAGTTGGACACACGCCCGCCCGGCACGCGCTTGATCGTCACCGAAAAACTGTACGGCACCGACGGTGAGCTAGAGATGGTGTACGAGCGCATCACCGGATCGCCATCGATCTCCAGTTCCAGGGTCACGAACTGCCCCGGCTTGAAAAAGAACAAAATCGGCTGATCCGCCATAAAGCAGAACGTGCGCACATCCCAGGTTTCCTGAATCACTTTGACGCAGCGCACGATATGCCGGCCATTGGCCCAGGTTTGAGTGGTAACCGGATTCAGAAAGCTGTTGGACATACGCTTCTCCACGGCCGACTGTCGGCCTCTTGCTGGCGATTTTGCGCATGCCCTTGGGCGGCCATTTACCTATTCGCGACATTCACATACTTATCGCGACCAGCCGCTGAAAACAGCCCTTGCAGCGTCGGGAACAGATTGGGCCATGTCGCCCGCAGATATGGCGATCAGGCACTTCGAACGCACACTCAGCGCCACTGACAACAGTTATTGCTTTGCCTTGTGTCGCACCCCTGATCAGCCACTTTTAGGCCACGTCGAATGGCCATGAGGACTACAACGATGGACGTCACCGCAACCCTGAGCCTGGGCGATCCACTAGAACCTGCACGCAAGGCCACCGCCGAGATGTTGCAAAATCGCGAGCGGACGTTTTCGCTGCCGCAGCCGTTTTATAACGACGAGCGCCTGTTCGAAATCGACATGCAAGAGATCTTTCAAAAGGAATGGCTGATTGCGGGCATGACCTGCGAGATCCCGGCCAAGGGCAACTTCTTGACCCTGCAAGTGGGCAAGAACCCGATCATCGTGATTCGTGGCGCTGAAGGCCAGGTACATGCCTTCCATAACGTGTGTCGCCACCGCGGCTCGCGGCTGTGTACCAGCGAGAAAGGCAAAGTCGCCAAGCTGGTGTGCCACTACCACCAATGGACCTACGAGCTGGACGGGCGCCTGCTGTTTGCCGGCACCGAGATGGGCGCCGATTTCGACATGAAGCAGTACGGCCTCAAGCCGGTCAACGTGAAAACCGCAGGCGGCTACATCTTTATCAGCATGGCCGAGAACCCACCGGCGATTGACGAGTTCCTGGCCACGCTGAACCACTACATGGAACCCTACGACATGGAAAACACCAAGGTGGCGATCCAGACCACCCTGGTCGAAAAAGCCAACTGGAAGCTGGTGATTGAAAACAACCGCGAGTGCTACCACTGCGGCGGCTCGCACCCGGAGCTGTTGAAAACCCTGCTGGAATGGGACGACGTGACCGACCCACGCGCCGACCAGGCCTTCAAGGACCACGTGGCCGCCTCCGCCGCTGCCTGGGACGCCGAAAAAATCCCCTATGCCCACGCCAGCTTCGGCTTGCGTAACCGCATCGTGCGCATGCCGCTGCTCAAAGGCACCGTGTCGATGACCCTGGACGGCAAACAAGGCTGTGCAAAACTCATGGGCCGGATCAAAAACCCGGACCTGGGCTCGATGCGCATCCTGCACCTGCCGCACTCCTGGAACCACTGCATGAGCGACCACATTCTGGTGTTCACCGTGTGGCCGATCGGTCCGCAAGAAACCGTCGTCACCACCAAATGGCTGGTGCACAAAGATGCGGTAGAAGGCGTGGACTACGACGTCGAGCGCATGCGCAAAGTCTGGGACGAAACCAACAATCAGGACCGTCGCCTGGCCGAAGAAAACCAGCGTGGCATCAACTCCACGGCGTACCAGCCGGGGCCGTACTCCAAGACCTACGAGTTTGGTGTGGTCAACTTTATCGACTGGTACAGCGACCGCCTGCTGAACAACCTGGGCGCAGCGCCAGCGGCGTACCTCAAAGGCGTCGTCACCCAGTAATCACACAAAACGTTGTAGGAGCGAGCTTGCTCGCGATCTTTTGATTTTTAAAAGCTCGCGAGCAAGCTCGCTCCTACAGGGGCTTACGCTCCAAAAACATCAAATACGCCTCGCCCGTCACCCCGATCATCGGGTGCGGGACGACGGTGCAGGTTTTAACAATCGTGAATCCATGGCGCTCATAAAACCGGCGGGCGCCGGTGTTGGCGGCGTAGTCGATCAGGCTCAAGCCCTTGAGCCCCAACTCATCACAACGCTGGTGCGCGTACTTAAGAAACTCTTGGCCCAGGCCCAGGCCGCGCCACCCTTCATGCAACGCCAGGCTGGAGATATACAGCGTGTCCGGGACCTCCATGTCGGCATACGGCGCCAGCACCGGGTCGGTCACAGGCTCAGGGTTCGGGTCTTCGCGCATCACATAACTGTGCATCATGCCAATCACGCGGCCTTCGGCCTCGGCAATCAGGCAGTTCTCATACGAGAAATTTACCCCCTCGCGGGCATAGCGACGCTCGCCCACGTCCAGCAGCGCCTCGCCCGGTTGTGCGATGAGGCTCCAGATGTAATCAGCGCCCCCCTCCGATGAAATTTGAAACAGGCGCGCGATATCGCGGGCATCCGTTTGCAACGCTGGACGAAACATAATTGGCATAGGCGTCACTCCACAGGCTTGAGGCGCTCTTTTTAACGCAGCCCACGGCGCGTGCGCCGGGGGGTTTTATGACCAGTTGTTACTGTGCACAGCTCATTTTTTGATCAACACGCCCCAGACCACGCTTTCAGAGGCATGCAGCCCTTCACCAACATCTTATCCACAGCCACACCCACAGCAATTGTGGGGAAGTGGGGAAGTTATCCTTAAAAAGGCGATTGGCTATTTTTTGATCAAAACTGTGTAAGCCACGTTTTATATGGGCTGTAGCTAACCGCGAACACGTTATCCACATAACCGCCAACAGAGAATGTGCGCAACTTATGCACCGCCCTGCCCGACTGTGGAAAACCCCTTAAAGGCGCCATTGTTCAAGGGTTTAACGGCTGCGCGGTGGATAACAACGCTTATTGGTTGTTTTTTGATCAGATGTTTGAAAGCCTTGATCTGTATGGCGCTTAGCCGATAGCAAACAACTTATCCACATAAGCGCTAACAGACTTTGTGGGCAACTCAGCGCACCACGCCTTCTTCGATGAGTAACTTCAAAATCGCCTGCGCGCCCTCTTCGGCACTCACGCCTTTGAGCACTTGCCCCGAACCTCCGGCCGCCTTGGCTGTGGCGGCTTTCATGCGGTCAGCGCCGCTTTTGGCCTTGATCACCTTCAAACGCTTGGGGCGCGGCTTGGCGGTCTGGAAAAGCCCGCGTGTGGATAACTCATCCTCCACCACCTCGACCTCCTGGGCGCCGATTTGCCCCCGTGTGGCCGGGCCATAGGCGCTCTGCCGGGCTTTAGGCGCGGCGTTATCCACAGTGGCCATAAACGGCAGGCGCACCTTGAGCCGACGTCGCTGGCCACGGGGCAGCGCTTGCAGCACCGTCGCCACACCGTTGTGGATAGATTCGATCTGCGCCACGCCCACCAGCAGCGGCCAGCCCAGTTGTTCGGCCAGCAGGTACGGGAGCATCCCCGAGCCTTCGCCTGTTTCGGCCTGGCTGCCGGTCAGCACCAACTGAACCCCGGACTCACGCAAGTAATCGCGCAGCACCGGCACCGCGTCGGCATGCTCGGGTTGTTCTAGAACATGCAGTTCGTCCAGGCCCATGCCCAGATAAGCGCGCAGCGCAGGCTCGTGGGGGTTACCGGCGTGCAGCACATGCAGGTTATCCCCAGCCAGTTGCAGGCCCAGCTCAACAGCGCGGGCATCGTGCTCGGCACGCCGGGCCCGCCCGGAAGCGGGGTGAGCGCCGATTGAAACCAGTGCGACAGTGTCGATGCTCATACACAACTCTCCAATCTGAACTCAATCCTGTGGGAGCGGGCTTGCTCGCGATGAATATGCAACGGTTGGTCAGGCAGACCGTGGCGCCTGAATCGCGAGCAAGCCCGCTCCCACAGAAGCAGTACCACGCCACTGTTCAACCGCCGCGATCAGCGCTTGCAGCACCGCCGTGCCGTCGCCGATCACCGACAAGTCAGCGCGCTTGATCATGTCGCAGCCGGGGTCGAGGTTGATCGCCACCACTTTGTCGCACGCGCCAATACCTTGCAGGTGCTGGATCGCGCCGCTGATGCCGACCGCCACATACACCCGCGCCGTGACCCACGTACCGCTGGCGCCCACTTGGCGCTCGCGGCCCATAAAGCCGTCGTCTACAGCCACCCGCGATGCGCCTTCGGTGGCGCCCAGGGCCGAAGCCGTGTTGTGGAAAAGTGTCCAGTCCTTCACGCCGTTGCCACCACTGAGGATAAATTCCGCCTCGGCCATGGGAATCGCCGCCGGGTCCACCTCCACCGCGCCCACATCTTCGATACGAGGCAAGCACGGCACCACCGCTGTGGATAACTCCACCGCGAGGGCCTCATGGCGGGTTTCACTCACCGGCTCAGCGCATTCGGCGGCCGCGAGGATCAGGCGCGGCACGGCTTGCGCCACGTCTTCAAGCCCGGCCCCGGCGCGGCCTACGCATTGGCCGTCCTTGATTTGCCACACGCGGGTCGCCGGGCGTTCGCCCAGGCTGGCCGCCAAACGCCGCCCCAGCTCACCGCCCCCCGAGCGGCTGTCGGGCAGCAACCAATGCTTGGGCGTGAATTGGTTATCCACAGCCCGCAAGCTCAATACTTGTTGCTCCGGTGCATAACCCTGGCTGTCGAGTTGTAGCAAGCGGTCGACACCGGCCGTGGCAAACGCGGTTTCCTTGGACTCGCCGAACACCACTGCCAGCACCGCGCCGTCGGCACCCGCCAGTTGATGGGCAAGCCCGAGCAAGTCGCGGTCATGGCTGCTCAAGCGGCCACCGACCATGTCCGGCACCACGGCGATGTAAAACGCCGGGGCGGGTACTTGGTGCAACGGCAATTGCACCTCAACCCGGGCCGTGCGCTTGCTCGCGCCGCCCTGCTGCACGCCGCTGCGGTCGATGCGCTTGATGCCGTTGGGGCCGATAAAACCCACCCCGTGGACGTTTTTGCGCAGGACGCCGTTAGGCCCCATCCAGCTTTGCTGCGTCGGCTGCAGGGCTGCGTGCAACGGGTGCAAGCGGTTACGGGCGATCCACTCGGCACGCGGGTCGCGGCGAATAATGTCACTCATGCGATCACCTCTTCGGGGGCACGCTGGGTGGTTTTGGCCGGCGCTGCGGGTTCAACCAGCGCATCGGCCACCAGTTCAGCAATGTCTTTGATCAACGGCCGTGGCTCAACCACGCCTTCAAGCATGGCGGTGCACTGCGGGCAGCCCACAGCCACGCGCTCGGCGCCGGTTTCGCGAATGTCGTCCATGCGCATGTCGGGGATACGCTGCTTGCCGGGGATGTCGGTAATCGGCGCGCCGCCGCCACCGCCGCAGCACCGTGAGCGAAAGCCCGAGCGCTGCATCTCTTTGACCTCAATGCCCAGCGCCCGCAGCACCGCACGCGGCGCCTCGTATTCACCGTTGTAGCGGCCCAAATAGCACGGGTCGTGATACGTCACGCTGCCGCCGGTATCGGCGCTCACGTTCAATTGCCCGGCGGCCAGTAGCTCGGCCATGTAAGTGCTGTGATGCTGCACAAGGTACTCGCCACCAAAGGCTGGGTATTCGTTTTTCAGCACATGAAAACTGTGCGGATCGCAGGTGACGATGCGCTTGAAGCGGTACTGGGCCAGGGTCTGGATGTTGCGTTTGGCCAGCGCCTGGAACGTCGCTTCATCGCCCAAACGCCGGGCCACGTCGCCGCTGTCGCGCTCCTCCAGACCGAGCACGGCAAAGCTGACCTTGGCCGCTTTCAGCACTTTGACGAAGGCACGCAAGGTACGCTGGTTGCGCATGTCGAACGCGCCGTCACCGACCCAAAACAACACGTCGACCGAAGGCGTGTCGCGCATCACGTTGAGGTTCAAATCAGCGGCCCAGTTCATCCGCCCACCGGGTGCAAAACCGCCGGGGTTGTCGGTGGCGATCAGGTTATCGAGCACCTGCGCGCCGTTGTTCGGGGTCGCGCCTTTTTCCAGGGTGAGGAAGCGGCGCATGTCGACGATGGCGTCTACGTGCTCGATCATCATCGGGCACTCTTCCACGCAGGCGCGGCAGGTAGTGCACGACCACAGGGTTTCAGCGTCGACCAAACCATTGACGATCGGCTGATGCGGGTTGCCGCCGTGCTCGCCAATCGGCTTGCCGGGGTACGGGCTGCCAGCAAAGTGCGCATCGGTGCCACCGGCCAGGCCCACGACCATGTCTTGAATAAGTTTTTTCGGGTTCAGCGGTTGCCCTGCGGCAAAAGCCGGGCATGCCGCTTCGCATTTGCCGCACTGCACGCAGGCGTCGAAACCGAGCAGTTGGTTCCAGGTGAAATCCTTGGGTTTTTCTACGCCCAACGGCGCGCTGCGATCCGTCAGGTCGAGGGCTTTGAGCCCGGTCGAACGGCCGCCCCCAAAGCGCTCGGCGCGGCGGTGCCAGGCCAGGTGCAGCGCCCCGGCGAAGGCGTGCTTCATGGGCCCGCCCCAGGTCATGCCCAAAAACAATTCACACACGCCCCACGCCACGCCCACCGCCAGCAATGCCGCGAGGAACCAACCGCCAAAGCCTTCGGGCAGCACCCCGGCGACCGGCAAGGTGAGGATAAAAAAGCTCGCTGAAAACGCCAGCAGGCTTTTCGGCAGGCGCATCCACGGGCCCTTGGACAAACGGCTCGGCGGGTTGAGGCGGCGTTTAAACACAAACAGCGCGCCGATAAACATCAGCGCCGTGGCGAACAGCAAGGCGTAGCCGAGGATCTGGTTATGCACGCCAAAGCCGTGCACCACAATCGCCAGCACCGCCGCCAGAACAAACCCGCCCGCGGTGGCAACGTGGGTGTTGGCCATGTATTTATCGCGTGCCACCACGTGGTGCAGATCGACCATGTAGCGACGCGGCATGGCCAGCAGGCCGCCGAGCAAATCGACCTTCGACGCACGGCCACGACGCCACATAGCCATGCGCCGCACCGCGCCTAGAATGGCGAGCGCGAGGGCGGCGAATAACAAAACAGGGAGAACAATAGTGAGCATGGTGAAGCTCCCAAAACAAAGGCACACAACCTGTAGCCGCTGCCGCAGGCTGCGATAAGGGCCGAAGGACCTTCGCCTTTAAAAACACGGCCGCTACGCGACCGATCGCAGCCTGCGGCAGCGGCTACAGGGTTATTGGTCGCTGCTTAGAAATCCTTGCACAACCGCAGGGCGTCATAGATGGCGGCATGCACGTTGCGCTGCGCCACGCAGTCACCGAGGCGGAACAACAAGTAGCCATCACCCGCTTCGCTCAGGCACGGTTGCGGCTGGATCGCGTACAGCGCTTCAACGTCGATCTGGCCCTTGTTGCGCGAGTCGGGCTTGAGCGCGTAATACAGCTCTTCGTCCGGGCGCACGCCGTTTTCAATCACCACCTGGTCCACCACGCGTTCTTCCTTGGCGCCGGTGTATTCGTTCTCCAGCACGGCAATCACCTTGTCGCCTTCGCGGTACACGCGCTCCAGCATCATGTCGCCGGTCATGATCACTTCTTTGGGGTACAGGCTGCGGTAGTAGGTCGGGAACGACGTGCCGCCCACCGCCACGCCGGGCTTGGTGTCGTCGGTGACGATCTCGACCTGCGAGCCTTTGTCGGCCATAAAGTCGGCCACGGACATACCGGTGAATTCACAAATGGTGTCGTACACCAGCACGTTTTTACCCGGCGCCACCTTGCCGTCGAGCACGTCCCAACTGCTCACCGACAAGCCTTCTGCGGCGCCCCAATGTTCGTTCTGCTCGACAAACGAATGCCCGCCCACCGCCAGCACCACGATGTCGGGGCGCAGGTCGAGAATGGTCGCCACATCGGCCGCCGTGCCCAGGCGCAGGTCGACGTTCAAGCGCGCCAGCTCCAGCTGGAACCAACGGGTGATACCGGCCATCTGGTCACGTTGCGGGGCTTTGGCAGCGATGCTGATTTGCCCGCCAATGGCCTCGTTTTTTTCGAACAGGGTTACGTCGTGCCCGCGCTCAGCGGCCACGCGGGCGGCTTCCATCCCGGCCGGGCCTGCGCCGACCACCACCACTTTGCGCTTGGGCCCGGTGGTTTTCTGGATGATGTGCGGCACGCCCATGTATTCACGGGAAGTCGCGGCATTCTGAATGCACAGCACGTCCAGCCCTTGGTACTGGCGGTCGATGCAATAGTTGGCGCCCACACATTGTTTGATCTGGTCGACCTGGCCCATTTTGATTTTGGCGATCAGGTGCGGGTCGGCGATGTGGGCGCGGGTCATGCCCACCATGTCGACGTAGCCACCCTCCAGAATCCGTGTGGCCTGGTTGGGGTCTTTGATGTTTTGCGCGTGCAGCACCGGCGCCTTGACCACTTCCTTGATGCCCGCCGCCAGGTGCAAAAACGGCTCCGGCGGGAAGCTCATGTTCGGGATCACGTTGGCCAGGGTGTTGTGGGTGTCACAGCCCGAGCCGACCACGCCGATAAAGTCGAGCATGCCGGTGTCGTCGTAGTACTTGGCGATTTGTTTCATGTCCTCGTGGCTCAAGCCATCGGGGTGAAACTCGTCGCCGCACAGGCGGATGCCCACGCAGAAATCCGGGCCCACTTCGGCACGCACGGCCTTGAGCACTTCCAGCCCGAAGCGCATGCGGTTTTCAAAACTGCCGCCCCATTCATCGGTGCGCTTGTTCACCCGAGGGCTCCAGAACTGGTCGATCATGTGCTGGTGCACCGCCGACAGTTCCACGCCATCGAGCCCGCCTTTTTTGGCCCGACCCGCCGCGCTGGCGTAGTTGCCGATGATGCGCCAGATCTCTTCCGGCTCGATGGTTTTGCAGGTGGCCCGGTGCACCGGCTCACGTACGCCGGAGGGCGACATCAAGGTCGGCCAGTTAAAGCCGTCCCAGCGCGAGCGACGGCCCATGTGGGTAATCTGGATCATGATTTTGGCGCCGTGCTTGTGCATGGCGTCGGCCAGGTTTTGAAAATGCGGGATGATGCGGTCGGTGCTCAGGTTGACCGAGCTCCACCACTCCTGCGGGCTGTCGATGGCCACCACGGACGAGCCGCCACAAATCGCCAGGCCGATGCCGCCCTTGGCTTTTTCTTCGTAGTACTGCACGTAGCGCGCCGTGGTCATGCCGCCGTCCGTGGCATACACCTCGGCGTGTGCGGTGCTCAGCACGCGGTTGCGAATGGTCAGTTTGCCGATTTGAATCGGCTCAAACATTGCTTCGAACGCCATATCCCGATCCTCGATTTACAGCGGCTTGACGATAAACAGACCGTGGTCGTGGCCTTCTTCGGATCCGCTGTAGACCTGTTCGGCCACGGTGCGAATCTGGCTGCCGCGCGCTTGCAGAATCTGGTCCATGGCACCGGCAAACCAGCCGGTGAACATGTAGTCGACCTTGCGCCCGACCTTGCCGTACACGTACACGAAACAGGAGTGTTCGAGCTTGATGGTGGCGGTGCCTTTGTCCAGGTCGATGTCTTCAATGGTGAACAGACCCCAGCCACGTTGCGACAGGCGCTTCATGTAATGCTCGAACACCGCCACGCCTTCCAGGCCATGGCATTCGGCTTCTTTTTCGCACCAATGCCAGGCCGATTTGTAGCCCGCCTTGTAGAGGATCTCGGCGTAGGCATCAGCGCCCAGCACCTCTTCGATGCCCATGTGGTTGTTGACGAAAAAGTGCCGTGGCACGTAGAGCATCGGCAGCGCGTCAGAGGTCCAGACGCCGGTCTCGCTGTCGACTTCGATGGGTAATTGCGGGGCGATTTTAGCCATGGAATAAAACTCCAAAATTCGAGGTAAGGTTCGTTTCGCCCCTCACCCTGCCCTCTCCCGGGGGAGAGGGTTGGGTGAGGGCGAGTGGCGGCTTATTCGCCCCAGACGTCTTTGAGGACGTTGACCCAGTTTTCACCCATGATCTTGCGCACCACGCGTTCGCTGTGGCCGCGCTTGAGCAGGGTGTCGGTGAGGTTCGGGAACTCGCCCACGGTGCGGATGCCCAGCGGGTTGATGATCTTGCCGAAGCTGGTCAGACGCCGCGCATAGCCTTTGTCGTGGGTCAGCATTTCGAAGAAATCCTGGCCGTGGCCCTGGGTGAAGTCGGTGCCGATGCCGATGGCGTCTTCGCCCACGATGTTCATGGTGTATTCGATGGCTTCGGCGTAATCGTCGACGGTCGACTCAATGCCCTTGGCCAGAAACGGCGCGAACATGGTCACGCCGACAAAGCCACCGTGGTCGGCTATGAACTTGAGTTCAGCGTCAGATTTATTACGCGGGTGTTCTTTGAGCCCGGACGGCAAACAGTGCGAGTAGCAGACCGGTTTTTTCGATTCGAGGATGACCTCTTCAGAGGTTTTGGAGCCCACGTGCGAGAGGTCGCACATGATGCCCACGCGGTTCATTTCAGCGACCACTTCGCGGCCGAAACCCGAAAGTCCGCCATCGCGTTCATAGCAGCCGGTACCCACCAGGTTTTGCGTGTTGTAGCACATCTGCACCACGCCCACGCCGAGCTGTTTGAAGATCTCGATGTAGCCCAGTTGGTCTTCAAACGCATGGGCATTCTGGAAGCCGAAAATGATCCCGGTTTTGCCCAGGGACTTGGCGCGGCGGATGTCGGCCGTGGTTTTGACCGGGATCACCAGGTCGCTGTTTTCGCGAATAAGGGTTTGGCTGGCAACAATGTTATTGATCGTGGCCTGAAAGCCCTCCCACACCGACACCGTGCAGTTGGCGGCCGTGAGCCCGCCTTTGCGCATGTCTTCAAACAACTCGCGGTTCCATTTGGCAATGATCAGCCCGTCGATAACGATGCTGTCTGCGTGCAACTCGGCTGGGCTCATCAGGCGTCCCCTTATAGGCGTTTGCTGCGCCGAATCGTCTGCCGGCGCTTTGGGGCCAGCATAGGCTTGGGGGTAAAAACAGCCGGGTGCAAAAGCGACAGCGCAATTGCCGAAAGCGTCAATGCGCGACAAAGCGCTGGCGACCACAACACCCGCCGATGCGCCGGTGACTGTCTTTTGCGCGGCGCTTAAGCCAGAATCCGCCTCAACTATGGATTAGGAAGCCGCAATGAAATCGATTCTCCTGGCCTTGGCGTTGATCACCAGTGGCGCAGCTGTAGCCGATGATGCCGACCACAACCCGTGTGATGCCGTCGAAAACGACCAGCAAACGCTGGCGTGCTCGGTGTTTAGCCGCAACACCGCCGAACAGTTGTTGGCTGAAAACTTCGAGGCCCTGCAAGCGCGCATCACCGCGCTGTACGGCAGCAACGCGACGCAGCTCAACAACATCACCAGCAAAATCAAAACCGCGCAGACCCTGTGGGTGCACCAGCGTGACGCCGATTGCGCGATTGTGGTGTTCCCGGCCAAAGCCGGCACTGAGGCGTTCAACATTGCTCAAAACGACTGCATTGCGGCAGTCAGCGATGACCGCTCGGAGTTTCTGGAATCGATTGGTCAGGAATGACCCATGAGGCACGTATGACTATTTGCGGGATTGAAATCAAAGGCAGCGAAGCCATTTTTGCCCTGGCCACCCAGGGCGCTGGCGGCCTTGAGCACGTGGCCATCAGCACCAAAAAAATTGCCCTGGACGACGATGAAAACGCCGCCAGCGTCAAAGCCTTCGCCGCCCAACTGGCCGACTGTGTGAAGGCCAACGCCATCACCCGCATCGCGATCAAAAAGCGCAGCAAAAAAGGCGAGTTTGCTGGTGGCCCCACCACCTTCAAAATCGAAGGCATCCTGCAATTGCTGGAGGGCTGCGAGGTGCAGTTACTGTCGCCGCAAACCCTCAATGCGCAATTTAAAAAGCACGCGTATGAGCTGCCCGCCTCGCTCAACAAATACCAGCACGACGCCTACAAAACCGCCTGCGCAGCGCTGCTAAAGGGCTAAACGCCCGGCACAAAAAAGCCCCGAAACTGCCGTTACAGTGTCGGGGCCAAGGGGGTGCGTGCCGTGACGGTGACCAAACCTTAGGCAGTGTTACTGAGCCCAGTCTGCCCGGCCCCGCGCCTTGGCACTTAGCCAAAAACGACCTGTTCTTAGGCATACCAGACATCGCGCCAAACCTCGCTTGCCCGTTCGTGGAAGCCCTACCAGAATCAAGCTTCGATCGCCTCTCTGTGAAAGGATAAAAAGCATGATGCACGCAGACTTGATTGATGAGCAGGACCTGCTGAGCCAACTGCGCTCGCTGGGCTTTGACGTGTCGGGTAACGCCGAGCAAGCCTGCTCTGCGGTGGTGTGCGGCCTGAACGAGACCAACGCTCGCGCACTCAAGGGCCTGGTAGAAAAGCTCTACACCGGCAGCGCCACCATCTTGCCCGCCGTGCGCCAGGCCATCGACCAGCAATTGCTGCCGGGGCTGGTGCAATACAAGCAAAGCCGGGCGTGAGCGTAACCCCCCTGTAGGAGCGAGCTTGCCTCGCGATCTTTTGAACCGTTAAAAGATCGCGAGACAAGCTCGCTCCTACAGAGGCTTTGACTACACCCTCACACTGGCAAACGTCGACTCGTGCCGCGCCTGATGCAGCGACGCCATCGGCCCGGCCAGCGGGGTCAGCAGCAGGGACTGCGGGATCGGCACCAAGGTGGTTTGCTGCGCAGTATTGGACCCCACACGCTCATCACGCGGCGGGATGCCAAAGTACTCGCGGTAACACTTGGAGAAATGTGGCGTCGAGACAAACCCGCACACCGCCGCCACTTCGATAATCGACATGGGCGTTTGTTTGAGCAACTGGCGCGCACGCACCAGGCGCAACTTGAGGTAGTACCGCGACGGCGAGCAGTGCAAGTACTTCTGGAACAGCCGCTCCAGTTGGCGACGCGACACGGTTATGTACACCGCCAGCTCATCGAGGTCGATGGGCTCCTCAAGGTTGGCCTCCATCAGCGCAACGATTTCCTGCAACTTCGGCTGGTTGGTGCCCAGCATGTGCTTGAGCGGCACGCGCTGGTGATCCTGTTCGTTACGAATGCGCTCATACACAAACATTTCCGAAATGGCGGCCGACAATTCGCGGCCATGATCACGGCTGATTAAATGCAGCATCATGTCCATCGGCGCCGTGCCACCCGAACTGGTAGAGCGGCTGCGGTCGAGGGTAAACAAACGGGTACTCATGGACACCCGCGGGAAAGCTTCCTGCATCGAGGCCAGACATTCCCAATGCACGCTGCAATCAAAACCG
The DNA here is from genome assembly GCF_040310285.1 of Pseudomonas sp. HY2-MNA-CIBAN-0224. Classification (NCBI taxonomy): domain Bacteria; kingdom Pseudomonadati; phylum Pseudomonadota; class Gammaproteobacteria; order Pseudomonadales; family Pseudomonadaceae; genus Pseudomonas; species Pseudomonas sp. HY2-MNA-CIBAN-0224. The sequence continues at coordinate 47,591 of NZ_JBEOPQ010000041.1, forward strand.
TCCAGCAGCCCGGCATACGCCAGCGCCCAACTGCCAGTGCACACGGCACCCAAACGGCGCGATTGGCGCGCCTGGCTTTGCAGCCAAGACACATGCTCACGCGTTACCGCGCGTTGAATGCCGATACCGCCGCACACAATCACCATGTCCAGCGCCGGCGCCTTGTGCATGCTGGCGTCGGGGGTAATTTGCAAACCATCACTGGCCCACACCTGGCTACCGTCAGCGCTTAAGGTGCTCCAGCGATACAACTCGCGGCCCGACAACTGATTGGCCATGCGCAGGGGCTCAATCGCAGACGCCAAAGAAATAAGTGTGAAATTGTCCAGCAGCAGAAAGCCGATGGATTGAGGCGTACGGTTCTGGGGTTGGGCCCCGGAGTTGAACGACGTCATGCGGAATCTCCTCACACAAAGCGGGTGATGGCCCCAGGCGCAGGCTCTTGTTATGACCCACCGTTTACGGGGGCTTTGCCATGACAATGCAAATGTCGCGCCTAAACTTGAATAGGCATTCAACAAAATCTGAAAACGACGTCGTAATGCGTCTAGGTGGGAGGTGCCGAACACGGCTCTAAACACCGTCTAAACAGACGTAGCGCAGGGCGCAGAGCCGTGTTGAGCAAATCGGTAGCACTTGTGGGAAACACGTAGGACGGGCCCGTGTCACCAAAGGTGCAGGTGGGGATGTGCGCTTAAAGAGGGCGCGGTGCGCTTAAAAAGCGCGCCCCTCAAAACGATGACTCTCAAGTCCTTGCAACAAAAGCTGAGCGGGCGGGTCGACACCCTGTAAATGGCCGGTTGATACGCCCGTCAATTGGGCAAAAATGTTCTTGGCGTATATTGAACTTGGGTTCTCACCCCATTTTCAACTATATAGTCTGAACGCCTTACAACCGTTTCATCTCGCAAGACTAATACAGCATCACTTAGGTTTGGCATCCTGCCTGACACGCTATTTATTGCCTGCACGATGTCTGTGGGGCTACTGCGAGAAAGCGCTATTCCAGCATAGGCTTTAACTTTCAACCCTGAAAGCGTTGCCAAACCTTGCCCCAATGCATTGCTTTCCCCCTGCCCTGAATAACATATAAGCAATCTAATGACTTTATGATCTTTTAACGATTTCTCCTTCAATACCGGGTAAAGATCACCGGCATAGAGTTTTTTATTTCCACTGCGTACATACCCTCCAATAGCATCGTAATTGCCATGTCCATTAACGGTCAGCCTGGCCTGACCCTTTTTGGTATAGTCTGTGGCCACAAAAATACCGGGAAGGATCTCATCAATAGATTCAAATTTCGTAAATTGATTGGCGAGCGGCTCAACGTTCCCGGTTAGCGGATTAAGACCTTTGCTAGCCAACGACGGTATCCTTGCAAGCTTATTAAGCGCGTTTCTAATGAAACTATATGCTTGGTGACCACTCGGATCCGTTCTGTTAACAGGCTCTGCGGAGCAATACGCATACCCATTAACCCCGCCCCGCCCAAACGGGCTTAAACTGTCCGGGCTGTTAAAACGCATCAACACCGGGTTAAACGCCCGATATCCATTGCCCAATAAATAATGCCCCGTCACCGGGTCAGCCCGTTCGCCATTAAAGCCCAGCACACTGGCCCCGCCGCTTTCAGCCGGGCGATGGCCATACACGTTGTAAGCAATGGGTTGGGTTTTATCGGGGTTAACCGTGTGCAACACCGAGCGTTGCAAGTCGGTGGCCAGCAGGTTGCTGCCACCCGCCCCGCCCTCGGCCAACAGGTGATCGCCCACCTGAAACACACTGCGCGGCACTGCGCCCTGGATTTCGGTGGTCATGCGCGAGCGGTTGTAAAAGCGCCGAATGCCCGCCGTCTGGATCAAGCGGTCCAGTGGGTCGTAGGCATAAAGGACTGTGGGCATGTGTATACGCTCGTCGTGTACAAGTACGCTCAGCTTGCACCGGCGCTGCACAGCTGCCTACTG